>JACPDC010000092.1 GCA_016184235.1 Deltaproteobacteria bacterium
ACCAGGTCGAAAAATCCTGCTGCCGCGCTGACTTAAGGATTTCCATGAGCCCGAGCGAAGCCAAAACGCTTGTGGATCGGCTTTACACGGAGCTTTACCACCACTGGGAAGCCAAGATCGATCAGGGGCCGTTCATGAGCCAGTTGAGAGCGGGCAAGCTGCCGCTCTCCTGCATACGCCGCTTCTTCAAGGACTGGGGCCTCTTCTCGGTGGAAGTGGTGGCCCTGAATGCCGTCTCTTATTATGTCCATCTGCCGTTCTTCATTCGTAATTTCGACCTGCTGCCGGCCTTTACGGACAAGATTGCCGAAGAGCTGATTTTTCCCAAGCCTCCGGGTCACACCCTGTTGCTGGTCGAGACCGCGAGCGGCTTGGGACTCAGCCGCGAGGAGCTGTTCGGGCAGCCGGCTTCTCCCGCGGGCAGGGCGATCAGCGACTATTGCCGGAGGATCTTCCAGGACGGCTCGGTGGCCGACCTCTGGGGACTGCATGTCTACGAGGAGACCCTCGGCCACTGGTCGAAGCAATGGGCACAGGCTCTCACCTCTCACTACGAATTGAGTCGACAGCAGGCAGTCTACTTTACCGCCCACGCCGAGGCCGACCTGGTGCAACATGAGGGAAGAATGGGGCACGGGCCGCTCAACCGGATGATTCTCCAGAGAATCCTCGAGCAGGGTGAGACGGCCAGCAGATTGGGCTACGATCTCAAGTATTGCGCCTTCACCATGGTGGATCTCCACTCTCTCATGGAGCGAAACGCCCTGGAGAATCCCTACCCCGCGTGAGAACCTGAGGCGTTTTTCAATCCTAAGTTGGCCCAGTGCCAACTGCCAGCACAAGCTTTACATTACGCCAGAGGAGTTTCGGATGCGGCGTGATGGCCCGCCATCCGGCCCGAGGCCAAACACTCTCCAAGATTTCCACCACTTTGATACAAGAAACCCCAGATAGACCCCAACTCCCCGGCAC
Source organism: Deltaproteobacteria bacterium (assembly GCA_016184235.1). Classification (GTDB taxonomy): domain Bacteria; phylum Desulfobacterota; class Binatia; order UBA9968; family UBA9968; genus UBA9968. The sequence continues at coordinate 973 of JACPDC010000092.1, forward strand.
CGTAAAGCCGCTTGATGGGGCTGCCCCACACATCGAGAATTTGCCCCCTGGCATTCCTCTTTGGCCCCCCCTGTGTATTTAACAGGCATGGCCACAGCGGTACTCCATAGAGTCTTCCACGGAACTCCACCAGAGTCTCCTCAGATCGCCCAAACTCTTTGTCCTTGCCCGTTCTGCATGACTTCTGGTACGCGGTCAGTGTTTTTCCTAGCTGCGGAGCCGAATCCATCCCGAGCCCGCAAGCCAGCTCCTCGGCATCCCTTCCGCTCACAATCCATCCTCGCCTAATCTCCTCCGAGTTATCGTCGCTCCACTTGTAGCCGCGGTTTGCTCCATGCCCCGCGCGGGTGATCGGCCCACTGAGCCGCGTCCTTTCATCAAAAATCAAGTAGGAAGGGATCCGTGAGAACCGCAGCCCACCCATGTCGAAACGCGCGACCTCCATCCACATGCTGTATTTTTCGAGTCCTGTCTCGTTGCAGAACCTTCGCCCCTGCTGATCCACGATAATAAAACCATGTGCAGACATCCACATAATGAACGCTGCATCGTACCCTGGAAACTTGTATCCCAGAGGCGCCGCTAGCGCCTTCATGTGCCAAAGCTCCGCTCCCACGTCCTGCGCCAGCTTGAGGCCGTCTCCTTGGTTGCCACCGTGTCCAAAGGAATAGATCGGATACCCAGAAAAATAGTCCCTCTTCATCACTTCGTTGTACTCAAAACCCCCGGTCGATAGGATTATTCCCCTCCGCGCACGTACTTTCAGGCGTCTACCTCCGTGTTCGGTCTCAACCCCGACAATCTCATCTCCGAAGCGGAGCAGCCTCTTCGCAGTGGTCTGCCAATATACCTGAATATTACGCTGCTCGACATTTTGCGAGAGAAGACGCCAAAGCGACTCTCCGCCAAGCTCTCCTTCCTTCCCCTTCACCCTGTACCGCACCATCGCTTCGGAGCCCGGAAGGTTTGGAAAGGTGGGACCTGGAGGGCAGACCTCGGTCTCACCTCCCAGCTCCCTTATGAACCCGACATTCTTTGAGCTCCACTGAACAAATGCGTCAATCGTTTCCTCTTCGAGGGTGCCGAAAGAGAGAGCGCGGATATGCTTCTTTGCGGTCTGACCTTTTATGGGGCAGAGAAAGGTGAGAGTGGCAAGCCGGGTATTTCCCCCTCCCTGGTTCTTTTCGACTATGACTACTTTTGCGCCGGTATCATGGGCTGAAATCGCCGCGGCCGCACCGGCTCCACCGTAACCTAGAACAACGACATCGGTTTCTTCATCCCAAGCATCCGACATACGATCGCATCGACACTATTTTCCCTCTTTGGAACGACCTCACCTTCGAAAGAGCCCTTCTTGCTCTAACTTCTTCACGATCCTGTTATCGACCACAGCTTCCGGCTTAAGGCGGGCGATTTTCTCGTTTGTCACACCCAGCAGTCGAATGGTATTACGTATACCATCTACCTTCGGATAGATGGGCAGATCGAATATGTTTTCTAATCTCTCGTAACCTTCTTGAGCCTCCTCAACCCGCGCCAGATGAAGCCCCCTGGCTAAGCTCTTCATGACCGCGGTCTTATTGGCAGGCTCCTGGATGAAGACAATCGAATCTACCAAGCCCCTGAGGACCTTCTCAACTACATCGGGAGATTGATTGATGAAAGATCGCCGGCCATACATCCCTACGGATAGAATTGGGATGTTGAGCTTGGCAAGATCGGCGAGGATGCGAAATCCCTGGCGCTCCAGGGCAGAGGCGAAGGTGTAACTTAAATAGCCCCCGTCAACAACACCAGTAGCGATCGCCTGGGCTATCACTGGCTGATCCCCTATGACCCTGAGATGGATCTTGTCCCGTTTGGGGTCCAGTTTCCAATGCTCCAAGGCCAGCATGGCATACATCCATATTCCACCGCCCACACTGGTGACGCCGATGGTTTTTTCTTTCAAGTCAGAGGGGCTTTTGATGGCAGGATTAACGACAAAAGTGCCGGTGAGCTTGTTAACCACACCTGCCAGGAAAACTCCGTCGAGTCCTCCTGCGATGGCGCCGAAGGTTACCCCTGAAGCGGTTCCGTACCAGAACTGGGACTCGCCCGAGGCCAGGGCTGACATGCCTATAGGGGCGCCTCGGACGTGAACCGCTTGGACATCTAAACCGTACTTACGGAAAAAGCCCTGATCTGTGGCTACATGGAGCGGCGCCTCCCTTTCTGCGAGAGCCCCATAAGTGATGACCACTTTGGGAAGGGCCTGGGCTGCCTCTAAGAGTGAAGGATTGACGTGAAAATGGACGGGAAGGGAGAGAAGGAAAGTAACGATCGAAAAAACTAGTGGGTGGCTCATTTTTAGCTACTCCTTCCTCTCTTCTTAACCGATCGGAGATACCTTTACCCGAATGCAAGAGTCCACGCCCGTGGAGATCGGGTCGATGCGGTCCAGAGACATCGGCAGCAGACTGTTAAAATGCACGCCCTTACCTTTGGCAACGGGCTTTCCCTTGGCCCAACTGCCGAACATGCCTGCGATGCCGACAACCTCCGGATGAATGCATTCGGTTACTTTTGCCACACCTTTTACCTTGCCGGCGACAGACTCCACGGAGATCTCATCTCCATCTCCGACGCCCTTGCGCTGCGCTGTTTCTGTGTTGATTAGGATCTTATAGGCGTAGGGATGGTGCTCCGCGAGGTCACTCAGCCAGGGGTTCTGCGTGGTAAACGAGAGGCTGTGAAAAGGGAGCTTAAAGTTCACCACATAGAGGTCATAGGGAGGCGTGCCGTCATGGTAGGCAGGACAGGCTTTCCACTCCGGCAAGGCCTGATAATCCGCAGTGTCCAACTTGTAATTCAATTGGGCTGCTACCTTAGTGACCGATTCCTTCGCCCTTAACATATTCTCGTAATAGATAGGAAAGCGAGGGCGGATGAAAGGACCGGGATACTTCTCCTCTACTGACCGGGGCACTTTGTGATAACCATTTTTTTTGAACCATTCAATCCCGCGCTCCGGGCCAAATTCCGACTTAGCCCAGCGATCGTAGATCTCCTCCATCGAATAACGCGCTTTCGGATCGAGCTTGTAGGGGTCGGCAAGTCCAAGAGAATTGTTTAGAAGCTTGTAGACATCCCCTAGAAATCCGATTCGGTCGGCAACCTCAAAGAGGACATCGATCCAACGCCGGGCCTGACCCATTGGTTTTTCGAGTACGGGCTGCCTTATTCCCCAGTAAAAGTGACCCGTATGGGGAGTCATCGTGTGAGTAAAGCGGTTGGGGAAAATGTCCAGCCGTTCAAGAAAGTGTTGATCCGGTAAAACCAGATCAGACATCTCGGAAACTTCGTCCAGGTGCGTGCTGAAGTTCACCACGAAAGGAACCCGCTGGAACATCTTAGCGGCGAGCTCGGGGTTCGCATTACTCATCATGAGGTTACGCCGACAAACGATGAGCACTTCAGGAGTGTAAGGAAGAGGGGACTGTTCATGGTCGCGAACGTTGATCTCGTAAATAGGACTCCGGTTGGTGCTGATTGGATAAAGTTCTCGAAGCCCTAACTCCTCGGGCACTCTCTCCTCGAAATCGTAGTATTGTGCCGCCCGACCGATGGCCGAAGGAGGGGTGATAAGGCCATCCACCGTTTCCCCTGGAGTCCATCGACCTGATGGTCCTACGAGGTTCAGCCCCCTGTGGCCTCCAGGGACATAAAAGGACCCCACAACCATGTTGAGGATCTGCACCGCTAAGGCCGTGTGTGTCCCATGCTTGTGCGCGCCTGCCCCGCGGTAGATGTTAACGGCTACTGGGCGGTAGGGAAGCACCTTGCCGTCAATCGTAATGGTAGAGCCAATCCGCGCGGCCTCGCCGAATTCTTTGGCGATCCGCCGGATAGTGGCGGCAGGCACTGTGGTGATCGGAGCCGCCATCTCCGGGGTATATCTTTTTACATGCTCTTTTAATGCCTGGAAGGCGGGCTGACATTTTATTTCACCGACAACGAACGAACCCTCAAGGGTGGGGTTTGTTCCTGGCTTGTCGAAAGGAACAGCCGCCTCCACTCGCCGGTCCCACACTAGAGGCTTGCCAACGCCATTCTCCTTCAAGTACCCGCCGTCTTCTCCCACAAGGTAGGGGGCATTGGTTCTCTGGCCCAAAAACTCCCGATCGTAGCAGCCCAACTCGTTCAGCAGAACATTGATCAGGCTCAAGATAAAGGCACCGTCAGTCCCAGGACGGATCGCAACCCACTCGTCGGCCTTGGCTGCGGCATTGGTCCCGACCGGATCTACCGCCACCACTCGCATACCGCGCCGACGCGCATCGGCTGTTTTACGCGCAGCCACATTAGCGTTTAGCCCCGCCATAAAACCCTGCTGATTTCCGAGCAAGATGACGTAATTGCAGTGATCGAGATCAAAGTCCGAGTGAAACGAGCCGTTGGTCAAGTACATGGAAGCGTGAAGGTAGTTGCCGCAGTAGTAGCCAACCCAGTCTGAATTTGGGGTTCCAAAAGCCACCGCCCACACCGGCCGAAGCAGGACGCCGAGAGCATAGTGGTCAAAAGTTGCCAGCACGAGCTTACGTGGGTCCTCTTCCCGGACCTTTTTAAGCTTCTGTGTCAGCAGATCCAGCGCCTCATCCCATGTAATCTCCTGCCACTTTGGGTCTACCCCAATGCCCTTGACCGGATTGGTTCTTTTAAGAGGGACTTTCACTCTGGCTGGATCATACAAACTGATGAGTGCTGCCTGGCCTTTAGCGCAGAGGTGCCCCGCGCTTGCCGGACAGTTCGGATCTCCATCGATTTTTACTACAACCCCATCTTGCCGGTGGGCAAGGATTCCACAAAACGCAAAACAGCTCTCACAGACGCTATGAATCCACACATCCTCTTTCTCTCGCGTCGTTATCATTCCCTAACCTCCTCACCCAACTGGATCACTCTGCTTTTCGAGCAGAATTCGGAGAGCTTTTCTGGCCGCAGTGCCGAGGATTGCTTCTTCCTATCTTTATCTTCCGGCAGCCGATGGCTTTGAGGACTATACCCAGATAGGAATCGCTAACAGGGCCTTTCATTGCTGTCTGTAAAGACGGGCCTCCGTTTTACGAATTAGCCCCTTCCAAAGTCAGCAAATAACATGCCAGTATTATTGGTTCTGTTTCTGTTCTTTATCTTTCATGAAAAGGTCCTCTTTTCCCCAAAATGAGAAAAAGGGATAAGCCTTTTCCAAATTCTGCAACTCATGGAAAAACCTTACTCGGGATAGAAACAATTTCCTTGACGTTGACCTCCCTGCTCGATAAAACTCCTTGCGGGAGTTCGGTCAGAGGCGTATTCAGAGAAAATACTCATGGGATTGAAATCGTTTCTTCCCTATGGTTTGTTGCTCGCTTTGCTGATGAGCTTTCCTCTGAGAGTTCTGGCGCAGAGCGGGGGGTGGTGGGTCGTGCGTGCCCCGATGACGTCTTCGCGGACAGAGGTCGCTGTGGTCGAGGTCGGAGGAAAATTGTACGTGGTCGGCGGCTTCGGTCAGGGAGGCGATCTTGTTGAAGAGTATGATCCAGACAAAGACGGCTGGCGGCGGCGCGCCTCTCTTCCCCGCGCTCTGCACCACGTCGGAGCAGCCGCCGTGGCGGGCAAGATCTACGTGATCGGCGGCTACATCTCCGGCTTCGGGGCCGTGGACACGGTCTATGAGTATAGTCCCGCTTCAGACCAATGGCGCGCCCGGGCCTCCATGCCGACGGTGAGGGGAGCTTTGGCCGTGGGAGTTATCGGCGGGAAGATTTTTGCCGTCGGCGGAGTCGGAAAAGACGGGCGGAACAGCAACGCCAACGAGGAGTACGATCCGCTAAAGGACCGGTGGACAAAGCGCGCCTCCATACCGACGCCGCGGGATCATCTGGCCATTGGCGTCGCGGGCGGGAAGCTCTACGCGATCGGCGGCAGGGTGGATGGCAGGCACGCGAAGAACCTGGCGGCGAACGAAGAGTACGATCGCGTTGCCGACAAGTGGCGTTCCCGCGCGGCCATGCCCACGGCGCGAAGCGGCATCGCCGCCGCCGTATTGGACGGAAAGATCTTTGTCTTCGGCGGCGAGTCGCCTTCGGGAACATTCAATCAGAATGAATCCTACGATCCCGCCGCAAACAGTTGGACTACCTGGGCGCCGATGCCCACGGCCCGTCACGGCTTGGGCGCCGCAGTGGCGGGAAAGAGCATCTACGTGATTTCCGGCGGTCCGAAGCCCGGCGGGACCTATTCCTCCGCCAACGAACTCTTCACCCCGTAACGCCCCCACATTGATCCGGGCAGAAAATTCCCATAGGGTACAGGATCACGGGGATGCTGGAGATAAAAAATTTTTCCATTGCCGGCGCGCCCGAGGAGCGTCTCGTCGCCGCTTGGAACACAAAGACAGGCGAGGTGGAGAAAACGCTCGCTTATCAGCACGAGGTCTGGGATGTCTGTCCAAATGACGATGGCCTCTGGATCGTGAGCGGAGGCGGAAGCCTGGGAAGGCAGCTTGTCCTCTGGTCTCTCGAAGAAAAAAGGGAGATCCGCAAGTTCAACTGCCCGGACGGCGCCGGGGCGGGGATGACGCTGCTCGACGGCAAGATATGGCTGACGCACCGGCACAACCGCAAGCTCTTTTGTCTCGATCCGGGCAGCGGCAAAGTGAACTGGGTGATCCGGACCGAGAACGAGAGCTTCAGCCCGGCCGCTTACAGGAATGAGCTGTGGCTTATCGAAGCCGATCCCGGCCCGCTGGGCCATTGGAGCGAGTCCGAGCAGGGGAAATATTTTTTTTCGCGTTACGATCCCGCGCGCGAAAAGATTGTCGAGAGGCTCCCGGTCGCCTTTGCGCCCTCCTGCATGGCCTACGACGGCGCGCGGTTCTGGTATGCGGAGCGGGGAAAAAAAGGATTCACCTCAACTAAAAGGCCGAACGCGGGCGCCGCCGAACGTTGACTTGAGGACGGCCAGGCACTATAAACGGGTCGTGGCAACATTTGTTTTTCTCGTCGCGTCGCTGGCTGTTGCTCTGATTTCAACCGCGGAAGTCCGCGCGCAATCGGGCTGGCAGAAGCAATGGGAAGCGACTTTGGCGGCGGCCGAGAAAGAGGGCCGGCTCGAGATCGCCGGGCCCCCGGGAGAATCCTTTCGCAAGGCGATCGTCGACGCCTTTACCAAAGCCTACCCGAAGATCAAGGTCGAGCTGTTGGGCGGCAGCGGGGGAAGCAAGGTCGCCCGCATTCTCCGAGAGCGACAGGCGGGTGTTTTCGCATGGGATCTTTATATCTCGGGCCCCACCTCGGCCCTCGCGGGCTTCAAACCGGTCGGAGCCTTCGAGCCGTTGAAGCCGGCGCTCATTCTCCCGGAGGTCAGAGAGGATAAGAACTGGATCGGAGGTTTTGATTCGGGCTGGGCGGACACGGAAAAAAAACTCTTCTACGCCTTCGGCGGCACCCTGGCGGGAGATAACATTTACGTCAATCGCGACTTCGTCTCCGCTGATCCGATCAAATCCGCGCGCGATCTCTTGGACCCCAAGTGGCGCGGAAAGATCGTCATCCAGGACCCGCGCGTCGAGGGGAAAGGCTTGACCGATATCCTTGTGATGTCTTTGGCCTACGGGGAAGATTTTGTTCGAAAACTGCTCGGCGAGCAGAAGCTCGCCGTGACCCGCGATCGGCGCCAGCTCGTCGAGTGGGTGGTGCGCGGGCGGTATCCCATCGCCATCGGTCTCAATGAGTATGTTCTGGTCCTCTTCCAGGGGAAGGGGGCCGGACAAAATATCGGCGCCGTGGTAGATCCGAAAACCATCATCTACTGGGCCTCCGGCTCGAGCGGCATCGGCCTGTTCAACCGGGCGCCTCATCCCAATGCGGCCAAGGTTTATGTCAACTGGCTTCTTTCGCGGAACGGTCAGGTCGAATGGGTTGAGACCCTGACGAACAGCCGCCGCACGGATGTGCCCCCTGCGGAGCCCAAGAGCGCCATGAAGCCCGGCGGCGTGTACCATAATGTTCAAGCCGAGGATATGATTCCCCAGCGCCGGCGGATTCAACAACTGGCGGAAGAGCAACTGCGCTGAAAGATTCCACGCATAGTACAGTCCAAGAGAAGTCTGTCAACGAAAGAGGACTTTCGCCAGCTCGGAGCGATAGCGCTCCGTCAGCTCGTTGTCCGATCCCAGGACCTCGAAGATCTGCAGCATCGCCTTGCGCGCCCCGTCGTCGCGAAATTGCCTGTCCGTCTTAACGATAGCGAGAAATTCCTCCAGCGCCTCCCGGTATCTTTCGCGGGCGGCCAGCGACTGGCCGAGGGCGAAGCGCGCCTCCAGATTGCCGGGCTCCGACGCCAGCGTGGCGCGCAGGGCCGCCTCGTCCTGGCGTCCCCCTTCTTTGAGCTTCTGCCGGGCGATCAGCTGCTCGGCCTCTCTCAGCTCCTCGGCGCCGAGCGGGACCCTTTCGAGGTATTCGAGGGCGCCCTCCGAGTCCCCGGCCTCGATCAGGATCCGGCCCATGCCCAGCAGCGCCTTGGGATGAGCGGGATCACTCTCAAGAATTTTTTCATAAACGGCTCTGGCCTTCTCGGTTTCCCCTTCCTGTTCCAACCTGCCCGCTTCGGCAGCCTCCTGGTCGGTCTCTTGCGGCAGGACGCGGGCGAGCAGCTCACGCACCGCGTTCTCGGGAACGGCGCCGGTGAATTCCGCCGCCACCTCTCCGTCCTGAAAAATTTTCACTGCCGGGATTCCCTGAACTCTAAAAAGGGCGGCCAGGGCGGGATTCTCGTCGACGTTTACCTTGGCCACGACGAACTTTCCCTCTTGCTCCGCGGCCACGCGCTCCAGCACCGGACCGAGGACGCGGCAGGGGCCGCACCAGGGCGCCCAGAAATCGACCAGCACCGGCACCTGGCGGGATCGCTCCAGCACCTCGGCCTCAAAGTTGCTTTCGTCGACCTCCACTGTCCACGGGTTCATGGCGCTTTCATCAACTCGATGCTCGTTTGGAATGATCGGCTGCGTCGCCGGCGGCGGAGAGAAGGTCAGATCTGCTGAAGCATCTCGCTGCCCTTTTGAGAGACCACCCATCGATCGCCCAGTTGTGCGTCGAGCTCTTTCTTCGTGACTTCCCCCTGGGCCCTGGCCGGCTCGATCCAGCCCTGGCGCGAAAGATGATCGATCAGGAGCCGCGCGGCATCGCTGTGATTTTCGATCACCGCATCGAGATCCATGAAATCGGCTTTGCGCCGCGCCTGGTTCTGGACAAAGGCCTGCACGCGCCCCTCATCGAAGGAGTCGCAGCGGCCGCCCGGTCCTATGGCGAGGTCCGCTTGCTCTCCGGTCTTGCTGTTCTGAAAGTCGACCCCCCAGCCGTGAAAGCGGCAGCGCCACTCCGGGGTTATCTTGAGAGCGCCTTTCTGCTCCTGATCCGTCGTCAACCGGGTCTCGAGCCCTTGGTACGCCCAGGCGCTGGGCGAAAGGCCCTCCTGGGCCGCGAAGCGCGCCGCGAGCTCCGCGGTACGCGCGCTGAGCTTGGCGCAAGCCCTCAGGAAGGTGGCGGCGTGGAGCTGCGCGTCGGCAGCCTTGAGCGCCGGACGGGACGCCAGCACCAGCTTCACCCCGTTGACGATCTGGCTCTTGGTGAATGGTTTCGTGATGTAACCGTCGGCTCCCTGGGTGTAGCCTTCCGAGACATCGTCGAATTTGGCCATGGAAGTGAGCATGACGACGGGGATCGCGGAAGTCTCGGGGGAGGCCTTGAGCCGCCGGATCACCTCCAGCCCGTTCATCCCCGGCATCATCCTGTCGATAATGAGCACGTCCGGAATCCGTCTTTCCAGCAGAGGAAAGACCTCGAGGCCGTCGCTCGCCCCGGTCACCTCAAAGCCTTCCCCTTCCAGAATCGTCTTGACTATGCCGACGATGTCCGGCTCGTCATCCACGACCAGCGCGGTTTTCTTCGCCTCTGCCATGCTTAGTGCCTTGCTATTTTCTTTCTCGGAAACGCTTCCGGGTCGAAGGCCGCGCCATTGAGAACGAAGCCGCGCTCCACGGGAACCGGGCGGAGGAGCGACTGCAGGACATAACAGCCGTTCTCGGCGTTGCGGACGACCGCGGCGACGAGCTCCGCCGGCGCCTGGGATTCAAGCTCCAGGCGCGTCTCGAAGCCCAGGCCCGCCGCGCGCACCGTCTCGGCGAGCACCGACCCTTCGCTTTTGAACTTGGCCTTTACGAAGACGCGGGCCTTGTCGATCTTGGTTTTCATCATTTCCCCGTACCGGGAAATCTGCGTCAGCATTCAGAAGGCGAGCGAGAGGCCGAAATAGGCGAGCGGCGGCGGGGCGCTGTTGTCGCCCCCGGTGCGCTCCGCCTCGTCGCAGTAGACGGTGAAGCCACGCGCGTGGCCCTGCTTGCGCATTCTTTCCAGGGTCTCCGCATCGGCCTCGAGCACGATCTCTCGCTTTACCTGAATATCCTCAATATCCTCAGCCATACTTTTCCTTGTCCTTTCCTCTTTATCTCAAGCTGGCTCGGTCCAGCGATCTTTTCTAAATATAGCCCAATTCGGCTCTGTTTTTCCACCGCCCCAATGCGGGGCTACGGGCCCTGGGCTCCTCCTTAATAATACACAGCTAGGAAAAAAAGCGGCAGGCCGTCTTTGTGCCTGCTGCGGGGTCGCCAAGTTTCTCGCAAGGGTTATAAAACAGTCTGTTATTTTTTTCGAGGTATAAGTTTCTCGTCTATGGGGCAATTTACGCATAAAAGTGTTTAGATTCGGATCACAGTAGCCATGCGTGAGTTTATAAAATGTTATTTTTTTCTTGACATACAATTTGTAGTATCGCTATAATCACGTCACGTACAAGATGTGGGAGGGTTCGAAGCAGAAAGTCTTTTCGCCTGAGCGGTAAAGTTTCTTCCCCTCAAGCAGATACCTACCGCAGGGAATCTCAAAAGGAGGTGCCTATGGCAGCGAAGAAAAAGGCCAAAAAGAAAAAGAAAAAGTAACGTTGATGTGGGGTGGCGGGGGTTGGATTAAACCCTCCTTATCTCAGGCGATTGGGCAGCTGTTCTGGTTGCCCCGAAGAAAAGGCCCCCCGGCTAAATGCCAGGGGGCCTTTTCTTTCTTATGGGCCTGCTGGTGTGTTAGATAAAAAAGTGTGGAAATGTGGATCGGCGATCTGCTGGCAGACGCATGGCCTCCGGAGAGGCCGAAGTTTAGAGGGCCGCTCGTTTTGGTTCACGGCCCATGGAGCGGCGGCTGGTGCTGGCAAAGGTGGGCGACTCATTTCTGCAATCTCGGGTGGGAGTGCTGGGCGGTGAATTTTCGCGGGCGGTTCGAAGAGCGGCCGCGTGCGATTCTCAAGCAACTGAGCTTTGCGGCTTGCGTGGAAGATGTCAGAAGAATCATCCGCAGCTCGTCTTTTCCGCCGGTTGTCGTCGCCCATAGTCTGGGAGGACTGGTGGCGCAAAAGGCGGCCGAGGCGGAGGCAATATCCGCCCTGGTGCTTCTGTCCTGTCCGCCGCCCAGGCAGCTCCAACCTGCTGCGGCGAGGTCCGTTCGCCTCTTGCGCCTGAAGTATGCGCTCCTGATGGCGCTCGGCCGCCCGTTTCGCCTTGAGGAGAAGGATTTTCGTCGCCTTTGGTTCAGCGCCCTGCCCGAAGCCGAGCAAGTGGATCTTTCCCGGCGCATGATTCCCGAGTCCGTTCATCTGATTCGCGACTTCTTGGACCGTGACATCGATCTCCATTCTAATCGCATCCGCTGTCCTGTTTTGGTGCTGGGCGGGAGCGAGGATCCGGTCGTGCCTGCCGCGAACCTGCGGGGACTGGCGCAATCGCTCGGCGGAGATTTCAACGTCTACCCGGGTCACGGCCACTGGATATTGGGGGAGGGTGAAGGGGAGGCGATAGTCCGGGATATCCATCGCTGGGTAGTGCAAAAGTTGGGCGATGAGATTCTTCTAGCCGAGTTCTCCGGGGAAGAGTAGACGGTTTAAGAAAAACCAGGAACTTAAGACAGCCGCATCCTGTTAATAAGAGAGGGTGGATTGCTTCCTGGGCGTTAGTCCGTTAAATTCAAGAAAGACCATGACGATAAAGGGCATGAAGACCAAGGGGACAAGGAGGTTGCTGTTTTTCTTAACCGCGACACTGAGCCTAGCCGGCGGCCCTCAGGGGTGGGCCCAGACGGCTCCGGGCCGGGTCAACTACAAGCTGGTCCGCAATTTGGAGCCCCTGAAGGACCGGTCGCCGACGCCGGATTTTACCCTTCCGACCCCGGAGGGGAAAAAGCTGTCGCTCAAGAGCTTCAGGGGGAAGATCGTCTTTCTCAACTTCTGGGCCAGCTGGTGTGTTCCCTGCCGCGAAGAGATGCCGGCCATGGAGCGGCTCTACCAGGAATTCAAGAACCGGCAGTTCGTGATTCTTGCCGTAAACGTGAAGGACAAGCGCAGCGACGCCTTGGCGTTTATCAAAGAGCTCAAGCTGACTTATCCCGTAGTATTCGATCCCGACGGTGAGGTGGGCCTTCTCTACGGCGCGTGGGGATTACCGACGACCTATCTTATCGGCGCCAAAGGGGAAGGGCTGGCCCGGGTCTGGGGGCCGGCAGAGTGGTACGGAGCGGGCGCGCGCGAGCTGATGAGAGCGCTGTTGGACGGGAAGAAGAAATGACCGACGTCAACATCCTGGTTGCCTTTACCGCGGGGATCTTCTCCTTTCTTTCTCCCTGCGTGCTGCCGCTGATACCTTCCTATCTCTCCTTTGTCTCGGGCGTCTCTTTGGAAGAGATGCGCGCGCCCCAAGCCGGGAGTCGGGTGCGCTGGCGAGTCGCGTTGAACTCGCTCGCCTTTATCCTCGGCTTCTCTATGGTCTTTATCTCCCTCGGCGTGTCGGCCAGTTTCCTGGGGAGTCTTTTCTTGGGCTACCGCAGTATCATTCGCACCTTGGGCGGCGCATTTATCGTCCTGGTCGGAATCTACCTTATGGGTTTTTTCAAGATAGCCGCGCTGGATCGCTATCTGCAATTCCATTTGAGGGACAAGCCTGCGGGCTACGTCGGATCTTTCGTGGTCGGCGTGACCTTTGCCGTGGCCTGGACGCCTTGCGTCGGTCCGATCTTAGGAGCGATCTTGGCATTGGCCGGGACGACGGCGGAAATAGAGAGGGGGATCCTGTTGCTGGCTACCTACGCGGCCGGGCTTGCCGCGCCCTTTTTTCTCAGCGCCGTGGCGGTCAATTCCTTCTTCCAGTTTTCGCAGAAGTTCCGTCGCTACATTCAAATCGTCCATGTCGGCGGCGGCATTCTCCTGGTGATCGTCGGCCTCCTTCTCATCACCGATTACATGACGCTGCTCAACATCTACGCTATCCGGCTGACGCCGGCGTGGCTGATAAAGAGGCTGTAGCCTAACTGGTTCAAGACAAAACCGTTTAAGCCGTTTAAGTCGTTCAAATCGTTTTAACGGATTGAACAGCTTGAACGTTTTGAACGGCGAAGCTTGGTTTGACCTGCCTCCAACTAAGTGCTAATTTTCAACTTCTCTCCTGCGACGGTAAATTCGCGCGGCGTGCGGGTACTCGACATCCAGCGGAGAAACAAATGGAAGAGCATATCCGATCCATTCTCAAGGCTTTAGGTGAAGACCCCGATCGTGAAGGGCTGAAGAAAACTCCGGAGAGGGTCAGCGAGGCGCTCACCTTTCTTACCCGCGGCTACCGGACGGACCCCGATAAGGTGATTAATGATGCCCTGTTCACGGAAGAGTACGAGGAGATGATCGTCCAAAAGGACATCGACTTTTTCTCCTTGTGCGAGCACCACCTGCTGCCTTTTTTCGGCAAGGCCCACGTCGCCTACATCCCGCGCCACAAAATTGTCGGCGTTTCAAAGCTGGCCCGCCTGGTGGATGTCTATGCGCGCAGGCTGCAAGTGCAGGAAAGGCTGACGAACCAGATCGCCACCACGATCATGGGGAAGCTCGATCCCATGGGCGTCGCGGTGGTGATCGAGGCGGAGCACCTGTGCATGAGAATGAGGGGCGTAGAGAAGCAAAACTCCCTGATCATCACCAGCGCGCTGTTGGGTGTTTTTAGAAGTCGGCAGGAAACCCGCGCCGAGTTCATGAATCTTATTCGGCAGAAGAATTAGCAGAGGCGGCGACGGTTCGACCGTTCGAATGGACTCACGGCCCTGAGGCCCTCGAAGGGCAAGCTCACCGTCCTGTCTTCGACCCTGAGGCCTGGGCCTGAGGCTCGGCCCGAAGGGCTCAGACCCGAAGGGAGGGAGATCGAAGGATGGAGATCAGGTTCAAAGATATCAGTGCGGAAAAGATCCCGGCGGATCTCTTGGCCCTTCCCGTCAGGGACAAGCCGCTGGAGGAGCCGGCGCTCCAGAGGCTGGACCGGCGGCTTAAGGGCAAGCTCGCCGAGCAGATCAAGAAAAGCAACTTCACCGCGGCGGAAGGGAGCACGCTGCGTTACTCCACGGCGGGGCTGCTTCCCGCCGCTCACGTGCTGCTCCTAGGGATGGGGAAGGGAAGCGAGATCGAGGCCGATTCCTGGCGCAAGGCCGCCGCTCAAGCGAAAAGGGAGGCGGCAACGATCGGCGCCGAAGAACTCGCTTTTTTTCTCGCCCCCGGCGGCGATCCCGAGGCCGCCGTGGGGCCTGTGGTCGAGGGCGCGCTGCTCGCCTCCTATCAATTCAATAAGTACCGGTCGGAGAAGAGACCTGCCAGCGCGCTGCGCTCTCTGACTCTGTTTCGTCCCGGTCTCAGGAAGAATGCGGCCATGGATCGATCTGCGCGCCTCGCCCTGAGTCTTGCGCCGGGGGTTTTTCTTGCCCGCGATCTGGTGAACGAGCCGCCCTCGGTGACGACGGCCCGTTATCTTGGGCAGCAGGCGAAGCGGCACTGCCGGGGCCGGGGGTTGAGCGTGGAGGTGTGGGGCAGAAAAAGGATTCAGGCAATGAACCTGGCGGGTCTCCTGGCGGTCAATCGCGGCAGCGTGGAAGAGCCGCAGTTTATTATTATTCGTTATAAACCGGCCAGGGCGAGAAAGAGGGTCGCGCTCGTCGGCAAGGGTATCACCTTCGACTCGGGGGGGCTCTCGTTGAAGCCGGCGAAGTCGATGGAGACCATGAAGCTGGACATGGCCGGTGCGGCCGCGATCATCGGCGCGATGAGCCGGCTGCCCGAGCTGGGCCCCACGCTCGAGGTTACGGGATACATCCCGACGACGGACAACCTGCCCAGCGGCAGCGCGCAAAAGCCGGGCGACGTGATCCGCTACCTGAACGGCAAGACCATCGAGGTCTTGAACACCGATGCCGAAGGCAGATTAATCCTGGCAGACGGATTGGCGCTGGCTGCCAGGGAGAAACCGGACTGCATCATCGACTTGGCGACCCTCACCGGCGCCTGCATGGTGGCCCTGGGAAACGAAGTCGCGGGGGTTTTCGGCAACCATCAGCCCCTGGTGGACCGGCTGATCCGCTGCGGCCGGGAGGCCGGGGAAAAGCTCTGGCAGCTCCCGCTGGTCAAGGAGTACCGGGAAGAGCTTAAGAGCAGTGTGGCGGATATGAAAAACATCGGCGGCTCCTACGGCGGCGCCATTACGGCGGCATTGATCCTGCAGGAGTTTGTCGGCGACAGGTCGTGGGCGCATCTCGACATCGCTGGGCCGGC
This sequence comes from Deltaproteobacteria bacterium, assembly GCA_016184235.1. GTDB lineage: Bacteria > Desulfobacterota > Binatia > UBA9968 > UBA9968 > UBA9968. The sequence goes on from JACPDC010000092.1 coordinate 16,675, forward strand.
ATTCGCCGAGAAGGAAATGGCGACATGCCCGAAGGGCGGGACGGGGTTCGGCGTGCGGACGCTGCTCAGGTTTTTGTCGAGCTATTAGCCGGCAGCGGTCAGCCATCAGCTAAGGAGAGACGCGAAACGTTTAAGCTGATAGCTGAATGCTGAAAGCTTTTTAGCGAGGAGTCAATCATGGCAACGATCGTGCAGGTGGGCGACGACAATTTCGAGGCTGAGGTGCTTCGCTCCAATATCCCGGTTCTGATCGATTTCTGGGCGCCGTGGTGCGGGCCGTGCAAGTCGATCGCTCCCGTTATTGAGGAGCTGGCGCGGGACTACGAGGGGCGGTTGAAGGTAGCCAAACTCAACGTCGACGAGAACCCGGTCACTCCCAGCCGGTACGCGGTGCGCGGGATTCCCAATCTGCTCATCCTGAAGGGCGGCGCGGTGAAAGAGCAGCTCATCGGAGCCGTCCCCAAATCACGCCTGGTGCAGGCGATCGAAAGCGTGCTAGCCTAAAATGTGAAGCGGCGCATGCTCACGTTGATCAGGAAACCTGCGCCCACCATCATCGACACCATCGAAGAGCCGCCGTAGCTCAAGAGCGGCAGCGGAATTCCTACCACGGGCAGGAGCCCGGTCACCATCGAGGCGTTGATGAGCACCTGCCAAAAGAAAATGGCGAGAATGCCGAAGACCAGGAGGGCGCCGAAACGGTCCTTGGCCCGAGCCACCACGCGCAGCGACGCCACGATGAAGGCGAAGTAAAGCCCCAGCAAGAGCACGCAGCCGACCAGACCCCACTCCTCGGCAAAAACGGAAAATATAAAATCGGTGTGCTGCGCGGGTAAGAAATCAAGCTGATTCTGCGTGCCCTTGAGATAGCCCTTCCCGAAAAACCTTCCGGAGCCGACCGCGATCTTCGATTGGATGACGTGATATCCCGCTCCCAGCGGATCGAGATCCGGATTGAGAAAGATCAGGATGCGCTTCTGTTGATAGGGCTTCAAGAAATGCCAGGCGATAGGCATGAAAACGACCCCGGCCGCAGCCAGGTAAAGGAAGGAGCGCAGGCGCAGCCCCCCCATGAGCATGAGGCTTATAAAGATGAGCGAGAGAATAATCGCGGTGCCGAGATCCGGCTGCACTAGGGTCAGCAGGATCAGAGGCGCCACTAAGAGAAAGGGAAGCCACAGGTCTCGCAGCCGGTAACCATCGTGCGGCTCATCGTACTGCAGGTACCTGGCCAGGGCCAGGACGATCGCCAGTTTCGCGGGCTCGGAAGGCTGGAGGATGAAAAAGCCGAGATTCAACCATCGCTGGGAGCCTCCGCCCACCGAGCCGATAAAAAGAACCAGAAGAAGCAGGAAAAGCACGAGTCCGTAAAAGGGGTACGCCAGACGCTCCAGGTGATGATAGTCGATGCTCATGACGACAAGCATCGCTGCCAAGCCGATCACAAGCCAGTAAAACTGTTTTGACGCCAGGCCGCCGGCCTGCCCTTCGGTGATGCTGTAGGTGGCGCTGTAGATGGTGAGGATTCCCAGCAGGGTCAGACCCAGGACAATGCCGAACAAGGTCCAGTCAAAGTGAGAAACGAGCCTGCGGTCAATTTGCACGTATCTCTCCTGGACCCCGCGCCTGTTTCACGTCGCCGGGCCGGTCTTTCAAAGAAACATACTTTTCGATCACCAGCTTCGCCATGGGGGCCGCCGCCGCGCCTCCGTGGCCGCCGTGCTCCACTAAGACCGCCACCGCAATCTCGGGGTTGTCGGCGGGCGCATAGGCGACGAACCAGGCGTGGTCACGAATCAGGTAGGAGAGTTGCTCGCTCTTAACGTAGGCGCCGCGCATTTCCGCCACCTGAGCGGTTCCGGTCTTGCCGGCGATCTGCACGAATTTGGACCTGGCCCGGCCTCCGGTTCCCGACGGGCTGCTCACGACCTCGAGCAGGGCGTTGCGGACGTGCTTCCAGGTGCTCTCCTTCACGTCGAGAGTGCGCATCTTTTCCGGACCGTATTCGCGGATCACCGCGCCGTCCAGAGATTCCACTTTGCGGACGAACCAGGGGCGGTAGAGCGTCCCGCCGTTGGCCACGACTGCCATAAGGTTTGCCATCTGCAGCGGCGTGACGGTGATGTAGCCCTGGCCGATGGCGGCCGAGGGTGTCTCTCCGGGAAACCAGGGCTGGCCGAAGCGCCTCTTTTTCCATTCGGTGTCCGGGATCAGTCCCGGTTTCTCGTCATCGAGGGGAACGCCGGTTTTTTCCCCGAGTCCCAAAGCGCGGGCGTGTTTGGCGATCCGGTCGATGCCGGTGCGCTGGCCGAGTCTTCCAAAGCCGCAATGGCCAGCACGATTTTGAAGGTCGAGCCCGGCGGGTATTGTCCCTGGATGGCCCGGTTGTTGAGGGGATGCGCCCGGGCTTGGCCCAGCGCGCGCCATTCCTCGGCGGTAATTCCCCTGGCGAATACGTTGGGATCGAACGCCGGAGTGCTGGCCATGGCTAAAATGGCGCCGCTGTGGACATCGAGGGCGACGATAGCCCCATCCTTTCCTTTGAGGGCCTCGTGAGCGGTTTCCTGGAGGTCGCGATCGACCGTGAGGTAAACGCTGTGGCCCGGAACGTCCTCGACTTCATGAAGGACCCTTACCCGCCTTCCCAGGGCGTCGACCTCCACCTGTTGTCCGCCGCTACGGCCGCGGAGAAATTCCTCCCATCTCCTCTCCAGCCCGAACTGGCCGATCTCGTCTCCCATGCCGTAGCCCTTTTCCTTCTGAGCCTTGAGCTGTCTGGGACCGATCTCCCCCAGATAACCCAGGAGATGAGCAGCCGTGCTGTTGAGCAGATAGCTGCGTCTGGGTCGGACGCGCAGGGATACGCCGGGCAGGTCGAGCTGGTGCGTCTCGACCGCCACCAGGGCGTGCCAGTCCACGTCCCTTCCCAGGACGATCTCCTCGAAAGGCGGCCTTCCCTTGTTTTGCTCCAGCAGACCGAGGAAGTCCCCCTCGTCCCTCGCGAGGAAACGGGCCAAGCGGCGCAGGGTCAGGCCCGGATCGTCGGTGTCTTCGGGAACGAACAGCAGGTCGAAAGACGGGCGGCTGTCGACCACGAGTTGTCCGTTGCGGTCGAAGACCATCCCTCTGGTCCCGGGGATCTTTTTGAGCCGGATACGGTTGTTTTCGGAAAGGTAGGTGAAGCGCTCTCCCTGAAGGACCTGAAGCACGAAGAGCCTGCCGAAGAGAAAGAGGAACACGATCGCGGCGATCGTCATGAGGAAGTTCGCCCGCCGGCGAAACTCCGGGGGCACGTCTTGTCGAAACGCGATCGGCAGCATCTTCCGACTACAACGGCACCGTTACTTCCTCCAGCATCTTCTGACCACGCCGGAGAAGGGAGAAGGCCCACGGGGCCAGCACCGCCGCCACCAGGGCCTCCAGGAAAATATATTTCAGCACTCCTATCCAGAGCCCGTCCGCGGCGAGAAAGAGGCTCCCGACCAAAATCAGAGCGGCCCCTTTGATCCAGGACGCGGCAAAAACCACCGCGGCGCTCATAAAGGGATTATGGATCCAGATACTGCGCGAGCTCAGGTAAACCGCCAGGAATACCAGGGACATGGCGAAGGCGTTGAGGCCTAGAACCGGGCTGGAGAAAACATCCACGGAGTAGCCCAAGAGGAAACAGCCCAAAACGGCTCCTACGGTCGGGTGGTTCAATCCCCAATAAACACAGAGGACAAGAATCAGATCCGGAACGATCGGGCCTAGCGGGAGCAGATGCAGGAAAGTAGTCTGCACCAGCACCAAGCCGAGACCAACTAACAAAAACAGCAAAAACAGCTTCATCTAAATTCCGCCGTTCGAGAAAAACTACCTTGCGCCCGGCGCCGCTTCCGCGGAGACGACCAGGACCTCTTCAAGCCGGTATGGGTCGACGGCCAGGGCGACCTCCACGTACTGGAACAGCCCGAAGGTCTTTTTGCGCACCCTGGTCACGGTACCGACCAGCAGCCCTTTGGGAAAGATCCCGTCGAGCCCGGAGGTGATCAGGCGGTCGCCTTCCTGGATCTCTTCGCTGCGCTTGGCGTATTTCATGATCGGGCCGCTATCCAGTGAGCCGGACACGATTCCGCGCGCGCGGCTTCTCTGATCGATGACATCCACGCCGCTGTTGGGATCCGCGATCAACAGGATCTTGGAGCTCCTTGACGTGACCGCCACCACCTGACCTACGACTCCCGCTGGCGAGACCACCGCCATCCCCCGGCGCACTCCGTCCGCGCTTCCTTTGTCCAGGACGAAAGTGCGAAACCAGGTGCTGGCGCTGTTTCCTATCACGGCCGCGGTGACGGAGCCCGAAGGCAGCTGGGAACGGAAATCCAGCAGTTCCTGCAACCGGCGGTTGGTGGCTTCCACCTCCAGGAGCCGATTCCTTTCCGCCTCCAGCTCCGTAATGCGCCCCTTGAGTCTCTCGTTCTCGGAGGCAATCCTCATCAGGTTCAGGTATCCCTGCTGCATCTCTTTCAGCTTCACCATTGTCAACTGCGTTCCGATCTGCAGGGGCCGCATCAGCGCAAGCAGCAGGGGGCCCACAGGGTCTCCTCGCAGGTGACCTCTGGCGGCCGCGGAAAGAATATACAGGGAGAAAAGGACGCAAAGAAAGGAGGTGAGCAGGACCTGGTTTCTGCGCACAAAAGCGAGCATGGGAAGCTCAATTCCTATCGAGGATGGAATCCGAGGGCATGCCCCAAGCGCCTAGTGAACGGCTACCTCCCTGAGCAGTGAAATCTCATCCAGGGCTTTGCCCGCGCCCATCACCACGGCGGTCAAAGGATCGTCGGCGAGCATGACCGGGAGGCCGGTCTCTTCCTTCAACAAGACATCCAGATTTCTCAGCAACGCACCGCCTCCCGCCAGGATGATCCCCCGGTCGACGATATCCGAGGCCAGTTCCGGAGGGGTGCGCTCCAGCGAGATCCGCACCGCCTCGACGATCTGGTTGATCGGCTCGAGCAGGGAGTCCCGAATTTCTTCGTCGGTGATGACCACGGTCTTGGGAACGCCGGCGACCAGATCCCTCCCTTTGATTTCCATGGTCTGGATTTCATCGCCCGGGTAGGCCGAGCCGATGGTGATCTTGATCAGCTCCGCGGTCCTTTCTCCCACCAGCAGGTTGTATTTCCTCTTGATGAACTGGGCGATCGCCTCGTCCATCTTATCGCCCCCCACGCGCACGGAACGCGAAAAGACGATGCCGGAGAGCGAGATGACGGCCACCTCTGTGGTGCCCCCTCCGATGTCGACGATCATGTTCCCCGTGGGCTCGGTGATCGGCAGCCCGGCTCCGATCGCCGCGGCCATGGGCTCCTCGATGAGATAGACCTCCCTGGCCCCGGCCGACTCCGCGGACTCGCGCACCGCCCGCTTCTCCACCTCTGTGATCCCGAAGGGAACGCCGATGATGATGCGCGGGCGCACCAGCGTGCGGCGATTGTGAACCTTCTGGATGAAGTAGCGCAGCATCGCCTCCGTGATTTCGAAGTCCGCGATCACGCCGTCCTTGAGCGGACGGATGGCGACGATGCTGCCGGGAGTCCTGCCGAGCATCTTTTTCGCCTCGGCGCCTACCGCCAAAACCTTTTTGCCGCCGCGCTCGTTCTTTTGCTGCACGGCCACGACGGAAGGCTCGTTGCACACAATCCCTTCGTTCTTGACGTAGATCAGGGTGTTGGCGGTGCCAAGGTCGATGGCGAGATCGTTGGAAAAAATCCCGAACAGGGAATCCAGCATCTACAAACTCCTTTTATTCCCGGGAACTCGGGCTAAGACCCCTAAAAAATATCAGATTTGGCGCTGGCAAGCAAGATAATCACGGGGGAACTAAAGCCACGCACCGGACGGAGCGGTTGCAACGGGGGCCGGCATTCCATATCATGACAGAGTTTGCCGAGATAGATTTAGCGGAGAGGACTTTGACCGATGCTGGATTTTCTGCGCAAGAAAAAAAGATCCTGGGTGATTACGCTCTTTCTGGCTATTATTGTGCTGGTTTTTGTCCTTTGGGGAGTCGGGAGTTATGTCAACGAGCCGAGATTGGAAAGCGTCGCGGAAGTGAACGGAGAAGTGATCAGCCAGAGGGAATTTGAGGTTCATTACCAGAGGCTGGTCGAATTGTATCGAGGTCTGTTCAAGGGGACTTTGACCCAGGAGACCCTGCGGGGCCTCAATCTGAGAGGCGCCATCGTCGAGGAGCTGGTCCAAAAGCGTCTGTTGCTGCAAGAGGCCCGACGGCTTGGCCTGGAAGTGTCCGACGAAGAGATCATGGAGGCTATCGCCAGGGCCCCGGAGTTCCAGGTCGACGGCCGCTTTAGTAAGAACCGCTATCTCCAGGTCCTGCGGTCGAACCGGGTGAGCCCGGCGCAATTCGAGGTCGAGCGACGGGAGCAGATCACCATTCAAAAACTCTATGACATCATTCAGGACTCCCTCCAGGTCACCGACGGAGAGCTAAGAGAAAGGTATCGCCTGGAGCAGGAAAGGGTAAACTATTATTTTCTCCGCCTTGCGGCGGGCGATTTCGTGCCGCGAGTCCAGGTTACGCCGGAGGAGATTAAGAATTATTACGAACGGAACCGAGAGGCCCTCAAAGAGCCTTTAAAGGTCCAGGTAGAGTACCTGAGGTACCCTTTTGATTATTTTTCCTCGCAGGTCCAAATCGGCGAAAAGGAGGCGGAAGATTATTACCGGACCCATCGCGATGAAAAGTTTTACCAGCCCAAGGGAGTCCGTCTGCGTCATATCCTCTTGCGCCTGCCTCCCGCCGGGGATCCGAAACAAAAGGAGACCGTGCGCTCTAAGGCCGAGGCGGCGCTTCAGGAAGCCCGCACGGGAAAGGATTTTGCCGGGCTGGTGAGAAGGTACTCTGAGGACCCAAGCGCGGCGCAGGGCGGCGATGCCGGATGGTTCGCACAGGGCCAGTTGTTGCCGTCCGTAGAAAAAGTCGCCTTTGCTTTGAAAAAGGGGGAGATCAGCGGTGTGGTGGAGAGCACCTTGGGGTACCACATCCTCAAGGCGGAGGAGGTGCGCGAGGCGAAAACCAAGGGTTTCAAGGAAACAAGAGAGGAGATCGTGCGCGCCATCAAGGCGGAACGTGGCAGAAGCGAGGCAGCCAGGGCGGCTGATGCGGACCGGGAAAAGGCGCTGTCAGGATCGGAGTTGTCGGCGTTGGCTAAGGAAAGAGGAGTGCCGTTAAGAGTCACGCCCTTTTTCTCCGGCTCTGATCCTCTCCCGGAAGTAGGTCAGGTAGGGGATTTCCAGAAGGCGGCCTTTTCTCTCCCGGTTAAGGAGCTGAGTCCGGTCATCGAGGGGCCCAACGCCTATTACCTCGTGAGGGTAAACCAGAGACGGGAGCCGTTGGTCCCGCCTCTTGAGTCTGCTCGCCTCGATATAGAGAAGAGACTGAAAGAAACAAAGGCCATGGAGCTCGCGTCGCAGAAGGCCAACAGCTTGCTCGGAGAGCTGAAAAAGCAAAGAGACATCAAAAAACTTGCGGCGGACCATGGGTTGCAGGTGGAGGAGACCGGATGGTTTGTCCGCAGCGAGCCGGAGATCGCGAAGATCGGCGTGCTTCAGGAAATCCGGCCCGGCGGCATTCCGATCTCCTCCCACCAACCCGTCGCGGACCGGATCTACTCCCAAAGGGCGAGCCTTTACCTTTTTGCCTTCAAGGAGGGCCAGGCGGCGGACATGGAGCGCTTTGAGAAAGAGAAAAGTCAGCTTCACGCGCAGGTGCTGGCAGCGAAAAGGCGAATGGCCTTGCAGAAATTTATCGACGGGCTGAAGGCGAAGGCCAAAATCGCGGTTCCCGCCCGCTCCCTGGAAGAGAGCTGATTCCAGCTGAGCGAGCCCGATCTCAGGCAAAATTTTCCCGGCAGAGGACTGTGGATGCGGATTTTGCTTCTCAGACATGGGGAGACCGATTGGAATCTCCAGGGACGCTGCCAGGGCGTCGCGGACATAGATCTCAACGACACGGGCAGGTATTCCAGCGACCTCAAGCGGGCGATTCAGACCGCCGAGATTATCGGCGGGGCGCACCGGCTGGAGGTGGCAGTGGATGGCGATTTTCGTGAGCTCGACCACGGGGCTTTTGAAGGACTGACCTTTGCCGATATTCGGACTTCCTACCCTGACTTTCTTGAGCGCTGGCGAAGCGAGCCGGCGGAGCTGGTCGTCCCCGGCGGAGAGCGGCTGGTGGATGTGGAAAAAAGGGCTTGGAAGGGCATAGAGCGGGTCGTGCAGGGCCATCCCGCCAACGCAACGGTCGTGGTGGTGAGCCACAACTTTCCCATCCTGACTGTTCTCTGCCGCATTACGGGGACGCCGCTGAACGGCTACCGCACCTTCCGCGTTGCGCCTTGCGAGCTCCGCAGCATCAGCTATGACTCCAAGGCCGGATGGAGCATCCTGCAGATGGCCGGCGGCGATGGCGGATCAGCCGCCCCGAACAAAGGAACTGTTTCTTTGGGCTAGTCGTCACTCCGCAGCTATTTTTTCCTTCCGTTCGACTCTCTCGTCGGTCCCGATCCTTTGCCGTTTTGCGACACTTTTTGATGAAGTTGCCGTAGGACGTCACCCGGTCGCGCTGATTACCTGCCAAACAACGCCAAGGCAGTTGGCGTGGTAATTGCATCTCCATAGAACAAGAGGGCTTAAGATCGATGGAAAATCTCCAGGGCTTGGTATTTTCGGAACTGCCTATTCCCACCTGGCAGTTGGTTCTCTACACCGTTTTGACCTGCATCTTCATACTGACCCGGAGGATTAGATCCTTCCTGCTGACTACCTGTGTGTTCGCGCTCTACTGGACATTTCACTTTTTGCGCGCCCAGTGGTTCGCTGCTGCCGGCGGTGAATTTCTGGGGCCGGCCATTTACGGCTTTTTCAGCTTGGTCCTCGTCGGACTTTCATTGCACGCGGTGTTCTTTTTTAGAGAACAGGGGCATTTCCCGGGTCTTTCGAGCTATGAAATCGGCCGTCTCCGACGCAGTTTGCTGAAGCGCATGGATCAGATGGAGTCCGCCATCTTGCAGGCCGAGGCGAGGGCCGCTCATGAGATCAAAGAGTTCGAGGAAATCAGGCAGAACATGGAGACCAGGGTCGGCCCGCTGGAGGATCACGTTCACCGGATGGACGAAAACCTCCGTTCCCGGCGGACTGCGGTGGAAGATCTGGAGAGCGAGCTGCTGAGCCGCATCCACGATCTCGAGAGTCAGGTCAGCGAAAAGGGGGAGTTGTTGCGGTCGCGAGACAAGGAAATTGAAGGGCTGAGGGCGGAGATGGAGGAACAGGCTCGGAAAGTTGAGGTGCAGCGGGAGGAGGGTGAGGAAAGAATAAGGGGACAAGAGGCCGCCGGGACAAAGACCGAAGAAGAGGTCGCCGCCGCCATCCGGGATCTCGAGCGCCAATTGGCCGAGAAAGAAGCTCTGTTAATCGCGCGCAACCGGGAGATCAAGGGGCTCTATCAAGAGGAGCGGGAGGACAGGCAGGAGTCTTCCTTCCGGGAGCAGGAAGAGAAGCTGTCGGCCCGAGTCTCCCGCCTGGAAGAAGAGCTCCGGGAAAAAGAGGCTCAGTTAAAGGAGAGCCATCAGCAACTGCAGGACGTGAGATCCGAATTGGAGGCCAAGACGGTCTGGCTCCAGAAACAGCTTCTGGAAAAGGAGCGCGGCGAGAAGTCCAAAGAGCCGTTGCTTGCGGAGATAGAAGCGCTCAACAAGAGGATCCGAGAGCTGGAAAATCTGGCCAGAGAAAATGACAGCCGGTCGCAGATTCTCTCCAAGGGCGGCGACACCCGGGCGTCCGGGGCCGACGAGAAGGCCGCCACGCTGCAGATCCTGTTACAAGAGCAGGACGAGTCCTTTGCCAGAAGGACCGCTTCGTACCAGGAAGTAGTCGAAAGTCTCACTGCCCGGATAAAGGAACTGGAGAAGCAATTGAAGGAGAACGGGACACCGGCTCACGCCCACAACGGGGAGAAAAGCAGGAAGCGAGGAAGGGGTGTCCAGGCAAGAGAGGAGTCGGGAGATCCCACGCCGGATACCGAGGATACTCCCGCTCGATTCGGGTTCTAAGAACAAGGCGAGAAACGCCCTCCTGTTTTCCCTGCTCATGACAACCATCCCAACGGCTAAGAAGATATAGAGAAAAGAATAAAAATACCTGAAGCGAGGATCGGGGATCAAAAGCTGGGTGGAGAAAAGAAAGAAAATAAGCGCCGCCTCGCCTAAAGAGAAGGAAAGATTTGCCAGCACAGCCACAGCAAAAAGCGATTGCGCCGCGGTCAGGAGAATCTCTTCTACCTGGCGGTTGTCCATGTGCATCGGCGTGATTTGGCCTGCGGAAATCATATAGACAATCGGAAGCATCCCTATCAGCAAAGTCCATTGGTTGACCTTGGAGGAGATGAGTGTCCCGATACTGGCCCCGGGATTGGCTCTCAAGGCAAACAGAATTGC
>JACPDC010000036.1 GCA_016184235.1 Deltaproteobacteria bacterium
CGAGCGGGAAAAGGCGATGAACGTGAGGTTCACCGCGTTGAGCATGAGCTCCACGGACATGAGGATCACGATGATGTTGCGGCGGATCACGACCCCCGCCACGCCGATGACGAAGAGAGCCGCGCTCAAGATCAGATAGTAATCGAGCGGCACCATATTCGATTCACAGCTCCCTTTTCGCCAGCACGACGGCGCCGATGATCGCCACGAGGAGCAAGACCGAGGCGATCTCGAACGGCAGGACGAAGTCATAAAAGAGGCTCTGAGCCAGCATCTCCGGGCTGCCGAAGCCCGCCCCGGCGGACCCCTGACCCGAGACGGGTCCCGAACCGTCCAGCAGCAACGGAACCAGCTCGAACAGAAGGAGCAAGGCCGCGAGCGAGCCCAGGCCCCACCAGGCCAGCCGCCGGCCTTCCAGAGCCGCCGGGTTGAGCAGCATGATGACGAAGAGAAACAGCACCATGATCGCCCCGGCGTAGACCAGGATCTGCAGGATGCCTACCATAGCCGCATCCAGCGTGAGGAACAGGACCGCGACGAGAAACAGCGTGGCCACGAGCGCCATGGCGCTGTGCACGACGTTTCTCTGGAACACCACGAGCAGCGAGAAAACGATCGACAAGCCGCCGACAACGAAGAAGAGGATCACGGGGGGGGTCATGGCTTCACGGGACCGCTCTGGAAGGCGACGATCAACACTGCCGTCACCATCACGTTCACGAGGGCCAGGGGCAGCAGCATCTTCCAGCCCAAACGCATCACCTGGTCGTAGCGAAAGCGCGGCAGGCTCCAGCGCACCAGGATCTGCAGCCAGCAGAAAAAAACCACCTTGAGCGTAAACGCCCCCGCCTGGAGGGCTACGACCAGGAGATGGGGCAGCGAGACGCTCCCGCCCCAAGGGAAGTGGAAGCCGTCGCGCATGAGATAGGGAACCTGCCAGCCGCCAAAGAAGAGCGTGGCGGTCAGGGCGGCGGCGGTGACGATCTCGGCAAACTCGCCGGTGAAAAACATCAGGAACTTCGCCCCCGAGTACTCTACGTGGTAGCCGGCGACGATCTCGGATTCCCCCTCGGGCAGGTCGAAGGGGATCCTCTTGGTCTCCGCCACCGCCGCGGTGAAAAACAGCAGAAAGCCGACCGGCTGGAGAAAGATGCCCCAGGCCGGCAGCCAGCCCCACATCACCTCCCCCTGGGCGCGGGCGATCTCCTGCAATTCCAGCGTCTCGTAGACCATGACGAGGCCGATGACCGAGAGGCCCATGGCGATTTCATAGGAAATCATCTGCGCCGAGCCCCTGATTCCCCCTAAGAGCGAAAACTTATTATTGGAGGCCCAGGCGCCCACCACGATGCCGTAGACGCCCAGAGAGGCCATGCTGAAGATATAGAGGATGCCGACGTTGAGATTCGCCACCTGGAGAATGATCTCCCGCCCGCCGAGCACGAGCACATCGCCGAAGGGGATAACCGCGAACGTCACCAGCGCCGGGAAAAGGGCCAGGCAGGGAGCCAGCGTGTGCAGCAGCCGGTCGCCCTTGGGAGGGATGAAGTCTTCTTTGGTAAGAAACTTGATCGGATCGGCGATCATGGTATTGATCAGGCCGAGCCCCGCGAAGCCGAAAATGGAGGCGCGGTTGGCGCCGATGCGGTCCTGGATGAGAGCGCTTCCCTTGCGCTCGATCCAGCCGAGCAGCCCGGCCAGGTTCAACAGCATGGAGAGGACGAGCGCGGCCTTCACTGCCACAATCCCGATGTCGATCATCGTAGCGGTCATCTCTCCTCGCCGGGTTGTACCCCCTGCTCTCCTATCTCAAGATAACTGAGCCCCCGGTATCGCCGGATCTCGCCGGATATCGCCTGAAAAATCTCTCCCGGGTTCGAGTAGGAAGCACTGTCGCCCGCTTTCGTTCCCAGGCGCGAAAAGATCTCCCAATCCTGAAGCGCGCCGTCGGGCGGCACCAGCGCCGCCTGGAGCCGCTGCACCCTCCCCTTGCGGTTGGTGTAGGTGCCCTGTTTTTCCGCGAAGTTGGTCGACGGCAGGACCACATGCGCGAGCCTGGCGGTAGCGGTCAAATGAGTGTCCTGCACGACCAGGAAAGAGAGCCTTGCCAGGGCGCCCTTGATCTTCTCTCCCTCGGCCGGCGCGGAGACCGGATCCTCGCCGACGATATAGGCGCCAAGAAACTTCCCCTCGGCGAGCCGCCTGAGCAGAGGCTCCACGCCGCTGTTGGAGCCGACGCCCATTTCCCGCGCGCCGCGAAAATTGGGGGAGCGGTCCGGGCTCTTGAGGATCTTCTCCACAGCAGTGAGCGGTCTCTCCTGATAGAAAACTTCCAGAGCGGCATCGGCCGAAAGCCGCTTGAGAAGACGCGCAAATAGAAACGCCTCCTCGTTGGTGTTTCGCCCCGAGAGCACTCCGGCGAGCGGCGCGGCCGCGCCGAGACCGGAGAGCGCCGTCCGCAGGGCCGTATCCCAATCCGTGGGGACAAGTCCGCCTTCCTGGCGGATCAGCGGCGCGCTCAGGCGCTCGACCTCGGTAAGAGGATGGAAACAGTAACGTCCCTCGTCGCAGATCCAGTGGCTGTTGACCTCCTCATTCACGCGCGGCTTAAAGCGCGCGATGCGGTTTTGATAGCTGCCGATAGTGATGTTGCAGCCCGTGCTGCAGCCGGGACAGACGGAGGGCGTATCCTTGAGGTACCAGGCCCGCACCTTGAAGCGAAAATCGCGGTCCGTCAGCGCGCCGACCGGGCAGATGTCGACGACGTTGCCCGAGAGCGGGTTGTCGAGGATCCGCTTCGGGAACAGGGCGATGGTCGAGTGGTCGCCGCGCTCGACCACGGTGAGCTCTTCCGTGCCGGTCACATGCTGGACAAAGCGCACGCAGCGGGTGCACTTGATGCAGCGCTCCCCGTCGAAGACCACGTACGGACCGAA
>JACPDC010000037.1 GCA_016184235.1 Deltaproteobacteria bacterium
AGTCTAGCTCTCGGAGCCCCGCATTAAGCTGGATCTCACTGTAGCCGTACTCACCGACAATCAAATTTTCCCAGTCATACAAAGACACCTGGATGGGAAGCCCATGGACCTCATCAATCTTTACAACCATCCTGTAAGAATCGTAGCCTGCCGCCGGATTGCGAGGAAGAATCCCTTCGATCTGCCGCACGGCTCTGCCCCGGGCGCTCGTCCTACCGTGATCCACTAAACGAAGCTCCCCCTTTGCCCAGGCTCGCCTCGCGTCCCGGCCTATCCGTTCGACGAGACGTCCGATGCCGATCTCGGTAAAGGGGTATCTGCTTTCCTGCAAAATCCGCCAGCTTGCCGGATCCAGCAAGAAGGAAAAGAAACCGGAAAAGCCGCGCCCCTCATGAACCAGGACTTGGTTGCCGTTAGCGCCCTCGACGTAAAGCGCCTCGCGCCCTTCCGGCGGACCTGATACCCAACGTATATACACCTTAAAGGGCTTCTGGAATTTCAGAAAACTCACCTCTTCGGGCCGCCAGTCTCCATCGATTTTCTCTCGCTTATGGAACACCGCCGTGTAGTCCCGGACCCTCGCGTAGCTTTGCTCCATCCGTTCCAACAGGCCGAAGATCTCGCCCTGTTCAGCTAAGGCAGGTGGCGACAGCAAACAGTAAACGGTGAAGAGACTCCACCCTGCCACTTGCCATTTGCTGTTCCCCATTCGCTATTCGCTATTCGCCAGTTTTCGCTCATCTACAAGGCGAAGCAACTTGCGCCCTTTCCTTAAGGTGCCCTTCGGATAGAAGACAAATTCCACGCCCGCCAGTCCCTGCTCGTAAGCCTGCCATGCTAAGCCGTGCCGGTGCCGGACAGCCTCAAGCACACCCTCCCTGATCTTGTCGCCCGGGGCCGCGCCGTTTTCCAGTTCTAAACGGAACTCGAAAGTTTGTTTCCCGTTCCTCTCCTGCAGCGCCACTTGCCAGTCGTCACTGAGCTCGGATACCGGATCCAGAATGCCTTCAAAGAAATCGGGGTGGACATTGCCCCAAACGGAGGCGACAACCTCGTCCGAACGTCCTCGTAGAGACGAAAGCCGTCTGAACGGCAACCCGCACGGGCAAGGCTCATCGATGATCCGCGCCACATCTCTGGTGCGGTACCGAATCAAGGGCATGACGGTCCGGTGCACGGTCGTCATGACGATCTCGCCGTATCCTTCGCTGTCCGGATCCAATATCTCGACGTAAAAATCGAATTCATTCAGATGGTAACCGTCTCGTTGTAGGCACTCGAAGCCGAGCAGAGTGCCGGCCTCCGTAGAGCCATAGGTCATGCACAGCGGGGCCTCCCAGAAGCTCTCTATTCTTGCCCGGGTCCGCCGCGTAATCCCGCCACCTCCGCCTCCTACCAACAGCTTCAGCGGATAGGGTCTTCCTTCAGCCTCGGCTACCTCGGTGAAGCGCGAGAGCCACGGAGTCCCGCTCATGACAATATTAAACCGGTAATCCGCCATCCTGCGGTAAACCTCCCGAGGGTCGGCCCGGCCTGCGCAAACGGCAAAGGCTTTCCAATGTGGCAGCGTGCGCTGGACGATCTGGCCGTCCAGGCAAAATCCGTAGTCGAACGTCGATACAATGCGGTCTTGAGCTGAAATGCCATACGCGGCTTTAAGGATAATCCCCTGCCTGGCGCTGTAGTCCAGCTCGCGCTGGCTGAAAAACACTCGCGCGACATGGCCGGTTGTCCCGGAGCTCTCAATAGCAACTTCCGGACGGTCGCACAGGAATCTCTCAGGCGCCAGACGCAATTCTTCCGGGTCCGTATAAAAATTCCCCAGTTGCTCGGGCCGTCTTACCTTCTCTATTTTGATCCCGTGGCGCGCGAATTGCTCTTTGTAAAAAGCCGAACGCTCGCCCGCAAGACGCAGCGTGCGCCTGAAGGCAATGCCCTTGAGGCGCTCGGGAACCGAGGGAGGGAGCAAGCGAAGATAACCGACGAATCCTTTGGGAGATCGGCTCCCGATCCGGAGCGCAATTTCCGTCAGGGCGCTAAGATCCATGATTGGAATAGAGCGACCGTGAGCCGTAGCGCCCCAAGAGAAAGACGGGCTGACCTGAATGTCCGGCAAACACGTCACCCTGTCCGGGTTCACGCGTCACCAGAAACACCCGTTTGGGTCCCTGCCAGAGGCGAGCCAGCTCCGCGTCGTCCAGAAAAAGGCCTTGGCCCTCGGGATAGCGCGACCCGAACTCAAGATCGCCCCGCCGCCCGTTCAGAACGTGGATCTGCCGTCCCGTATAGAAAGGCAGGCTGGCGCTATACTCCAGCGAGCCCTGATGGACAATCGGCTCGGACTGCTGAGCCTGCTGCTTCAACACGGCGGCTACGGGTTTGGCAGAGTGATGCGGCTCGATAACAAGGAGGAGTCTGAAAACCAGAATCGCCACCCCGCCGGCGACCGCCGTTACCGCGCCGAAGGCAGCCAGGGGCCGGCGCCAGCAAAAGAGCAGAAGCGAGACCAGCACACCGACGGTCAGCACGCCACCCAACTCCCTTGCGAGTTGCGCAAAAAGAACAACGGAGGAAAACGGAAAAACGGCTCCCTGCTCCCTAAGGATACGATAGTAAACATTCAACTCAGCCAGCCAGGCGAAAAATGCCTCCGGACCCAACCGATCGGCAAACCACATCAAGCCCCCTCCGACTATGGCGCATCCCACTGCGGAAGCCGTCAGCAGCCACTTCAGGCTGGTCAGAGGCTCGGATGTCCTGGCAGACTGTGCCCACAAAGCGCCTACCATCAAGCTCAATGGCGGCAAAGCGGGCAGCATGTAGTGCTCCAGGGTTAAGCTAGATAGCGAAAAGAAACCCAGCACTACCACCGCCCACAGCCCTACCAGCAGGCGCAACCGTTCGTCCGGCGCTGAGCCCGAGCGGGTATCAGGAAA
>JACPDC010000038.1 GCA_016184235.1 Deltaproteobacteria bacterium
GTAAAGCGCGCAGGGGCGGTGCATGTTGTTCCACTGCGTCTCGTATTTGCCGTTGCCGTCGAAGACCTGAATGCGGTGGTTTTCCCGGTCCGCGACATAGACATAGCCGTCCCTGTCCGCGCAGATATTGTGCACGATGTTGAATTGGCCGGGATCGGTGCCGGGCTCGCCCCAGGAAAAAAGCAGCTTTCCGTCCGGGGAGTATTTATGGACGCGGGAGTTGCCGTAGCCGTCGGAGACATAGATCTCGTTTTTCGGCGAAAAGGCGACGTGGGTGCAGCGATTGAAGGGCTCGCCGCTCTGGTAGGGCGCGGGCTTGCCCGGTATTCCCAGGGTCATCAGGACTTTTCCGTCCAGCGTGCACTTGCGCACCGTATGATCCCCGTCGTCGGTCAAGTAGATCGTGTCGTCCGGACCCATGGTGACGCCGTGGGCGCGCTTGAAGAGCCCTTCGCCCCAGGAGCGGAGAAAATTCCCGTCGCGATCAAAGACGATGACCGGGTGCTCGCCCCGGCTGAAGGCATAGAGCCGGTCCTGCCGGTCCACTCCCACGGCCGCGACCTCGCGGTAGGACCAGCCGTCGGGCAGCTTGCCCCAGCCTTCGGCGACCTCGTAGGTAAACTCGCCTTTGCCCATCGTCGTAGCCATCTCGCTCTCCCTTCGTTTGTCAGCTATTTCATCCCTCATCCTTTTCGCGTGCCCTTATACAGCCTGAGCGGCGCCAAAACAAACGCGCCCAGAATGACCAGGGCGCCGGCAAACCAGAAAGTGGAGCCGATCCCGTAACTGCCCACCAGCAACCCCGCCAGCATCGGGCTCGGAAAGACGACCAGGTGGGTGACCAGAGAGGTGAGGCCGTACGAAGAGGCCTGGATCTTGGGATCCGCCACGTCCATCACGGTCGCAATCACGACGTTGAGCAGAGTATAAAAGAAAAGCCCTATGGCGCTGATCACCAGGCCTAGCTGAATTCCGGGCTGAACTACGGCGATCAGGGCGAAAAGCACGCCGAGGGCGATGAAGGACGGAAAAAGGGTGGCCTTGCGGCCGAAGCGGTCGGAGAGAAAGCCCAAAATCGGCTGCGAGACGGTGCCCATGGCATGCTGGAGCGCGATGTAGAAGCCGAGGACTAAGGGAGAGTAGCCGAGATGTTCCTGCAGATAAATCGGCAGGAAGGTCTGAACCACCAGCCGCCCCATCTGGAAAAGGCCTATGGAGACCGAGAGCCAGATGAAGAGCGGGCTCTTCGCCAGATTGACGATCTCACGGATCTGACCGGCGCGCGAAGGGTGGGAGTCGGCGTTTTCGAAAAAGCCCGCCAGGCCGCGCCAGACAAGAAAGCCGAGCAGCAGGGCCGGGACGATTTGCATTTGCAGGGTCGTGTCCCAGGGAAAGGTCACGAGCAGGAAGCCTACGCCCAAGGGAGTGAGGGTATCGCCGACGGTCGCCCCCATGCCATGAACCGCCAGGGCCGTGGCGCGCCGCTCCGGAAACTTATTCGACAAAGAGGCCGTGGCCGCCGGATGCCATAGGGAGGTGCCCAGTCCTACCAGCGCGGAGCCGACAATGGCCCAGAAAAAATAGGGCGCGATTCCCATCAGGAGGTAAGCGGCGCCCATGGACACGATAGCCGAGGCCAGGATCAAAGCCCGGTGGCGCCCCACGGCGTCCGCCAGCATGCCCAAAGGCAGATCCAGGGCGCCCATGGTGAATTGTCTGGCCGAGTTGAGCGCGCCCACCTGGACGTCGTTCAGTCCGAGCCCTGTCTTCAGCGAGGGCAGGACCACGGGATAGAACTGCTGGAACCAGTGAATGAAGAAATGGCCGATGGTGACGAAGCCGAGCAGCTTTACGCGCTCGCTCCCGACCCCGTGAATGAAGGCGGCGGATTTTTTCCAGATCATCACGATCATTTATTAATCCGCCCCGTCCGGCGCGCCGCCGGAGCGGGCGAGATCTTCCGTTTTGATCTTGTCGGGATTGAACTTGACCGCCGCCTTGGTCATGCGCTCCAGTGCCTCGTCGAAGCCGAGCGGCTCCGCCTCCTTGGGCCGGAAGCGGACAGGATTGATCCGGGCCACGACAAAGCTCTTGAGATAGGGGCTGGTCAAGCCCCTGCTCTTCAACGCCTCCACCTGTTGCACGACCACGTTGTCGAGCTGGAGCAGAAGCTGGGCCCGCTCGCGGCGTATCTCCAGAGCGCTCTTAAGCGGCTTGCCGAGAAAACCGTCCACGCGCTTGAGCAGCGGATGGTAGGCCCCGCCGCTGAAGCGCGGCCGCTCCTCGTAGCACAAACCGAGCGTGATCAAGGCCGCCTCCTCGAATTCCAGGGAATAACTCTCCTCGCTGTGATCGCCCAGGCGCGCGAGCTCCTGATACATCCGGATCACTTCGAGCGCCTTCTCTCTCAAATTGTGGGCCTTCTCCGTATTGAGCGCCAGGATCTGATAGGCCGTAGCCTCCTCGGGCACGAGAAGGGCGGGGATGCTTCTGGCGCCCAGCGTGCGCATGGCCGAGAGCCGGTGGTGGCCGTTGGGTGTCCAGTACTTCGCGGAACCCTCGTCCATCTTTTGCGCCCGCACGACGATGATCGGGTCGAGAAAACGGCCGACTCTTCCGATCACCGCCTCGAGCTTGCGCACGTGAGTGTCCGAGAGATTTCGCTGGTAGGGCGTCGGCTCCACCTGATCGATAGGCAGCGCCGCCAGCAGCACCCAGTGGCCTCCGTAGGGCTCGCGGTATCTGCCGAGCACCTTTCCCCCGTCGCGCTCGACCGCGCGCCCCAGCTCCTCCACCTCCGCCGGAGGCGCTGCGCCGTCGAGCTCCCCGGGCCCGAGGCCGAGCGCCCGGCCGGCCGGCTTTCTTCTTCGCTTCGGCGCGCCTGCGGACCGCGGCTTCTTGGTTTTTTTCTCGGCCATCA
>JACPDC010000039.1 GCA_016184235.1 Deltaproteobacteria bacterium
GACTACGGATCCCGCATCGGGGTCTTCCGCCTGATGGAGGTCCTCGACAAGCATGCGATCCGCGCCAGCGTGCTTCTCAACGCCGACGTGTGCAAAAGGCAGCCCCAGATCATCGAGGAGGGCAACAAACGGAAATGGGAATGGCTGGGCCACGGCTTGACCAACAATCTCGCCCTTAACGACTACCCGCCGGAAGAGGAGAAGAGGATCATCCGGGAGGCGACGGAGACCATCGCCGCCGCCACCGGCAGGAAACCGAAGGGCTGGCTGGGACCCGGTCTGATGGAGAGCTTCGACACCCCGGACCTGCTGGCCGCCGAGGGATACGAATATGTGTGCGACTGGGGCTGCGATGATCAGCCCGTCCCCATGCGCGTCAAGAGCGGCCGGATGATCGTCGTCCCCTACGAGCAGGGGATCAACGACATCAATATCTTTTTGCGCCGGAACCATACGCCGGAACAATATTTCAGGATGGTCTGCGACCAGTTCGATACCCTGTACGAGGAGGGAGTCGCGAGCGCGCGGGTCATGGCGATCCCGCTCCATCCTTTCATTGTCGGCTTCCCCTTCCGCATCAAATACCTGGACAAGGCTCTCGAATACATCTGTTCCCACCAGGGCGTCTGGCGCGCCACCGCCACCGGTTGGGAGATCGCGGAGTGGTTCTACAAACACTATTACGAAGATCCAGGCCGGCCGAAGTCGTAGACGTTTAAGACGTTCAAGAGGTTCAAGCCATTTAAAATGTTTAAACGATTTGAACAAATTAAACCTTTGAACTATTGAAGCGGAGGACACGCTATGTTTAGGAAACTTGGGCTGCTATTCGTTGCAATATGCTGGTTTCCTGTCGTTGCGAACGCCGCGCCATCCCCGGCGGCTGAAGAATTCTATCGCGGCAAGACCATCCGCTTCATCGTGGGCTTCACCGCGGGAGGCGGGTTCGACGTCTACGCCCGCACCATAGCGCGCCACATCGGCAGGCACATCCCTGGGAAGCCGACTATTCTGGTGGACAACATGGCCGGCGCGGGCAGTCTGATCTCCGCCAATTATATTTACAACCAGGCCAAGCCCGACGGTCTCACCATAGGCCACTGGATCGGGGGCTGGGGAAATTCGAATGGGTCGGCCTCGTCGTCAATGACAACCCCGCCTGCGTGCTGACCAAGGCCAGCGGCATCAGCACCTTGGACAGATGGCTCGCCGCCAAAGAGCCGGTTAAGATCGGGGTCACCGGCGCGGGGTCGGACACCCACTATGTCCCCTCGATCCTTAAAGCGGCCCTTGGACTTCCCGCGCAGCTCGTAGAAGGGTACAAGGGCACCGCCGATATCCGCCTGGCCGCCGACTCGAGAGAGATCCAGGGCGGATGCTGGGCCTGGGACGTGCCCAACGCCATCGACTATGCGAAGACGGACGAGGCGCGCCAGTTGATCCAAGCGGGCATCCACAACACTTCGGCGATCAACCGCTCTTTCTCCTTGTCTCCCGGCACGCCGAAGGAGCGCGTCAGGGTCTTGCAGAAGGCCTTCATGGAGACGATGAGGGACCCGGAGTTCTTGGCCGAGGCGCAGAAGTCGAAATTAGACATCAACCCGATATCCGGAGATGAGGTTACAAAAATCGTTGCCAGCTTCTTCGAGCTGAAGCCCAACATCGTTGCCAAGCTGACCGATATCCTCGTGCCCAAAAAGAAGTAGACGCTGCTCATTGTCCCGGCGGGAGAAGCGACGGCTAGAGGAATCCCCTTCTGATGGTCACCCAACAGCTCAGCGAATACATAGCTGGGTCTTCTTCGGCAAGCCTCCCGCCCGAAGTGGCGGCCAAGGCCAGGCACCACATCCTCGACACGATCGCGGCGATGGTATCGGGCTCGCAGCTCAAGCCCGGACGGCTCGCGATAAAATATGCCCGCAGCCAGAGGGGAAGGCGCGAGTCCACCGTCATCTCCTGGTCCCCGCCGCCGTAGCCGCCCTGGCCAACGGGATGCACGCGCACGCGGACGAAACGGATGACACCCATTTCGCGTCGAGGACCCATCCCGGCTGCGCCATCATACCGGCCGCCCTGGCGATGGCGGAAAAGGAGAACAGCAGCGGAAAGGCGCTGCTCCATTCCGTCGCCGTCGGCTATGACGTAAGCTGCCGCGTGAGCCGGGCCCTCGGTCTCGCGCATCTGGGCTTCCATAGCACCTACAGCCTCTGCGGGACTTTCGGCGCCGCGGCGGCCGCCTCGAGCCTCGCGGGCCTCAATGCCCGTCAAGTCTCCTGGGCCCTCTCCTATGCGGCCCAGCAGGCCTCCGGGGTCCTCTCCTGGGTGCGCGACGGCGATCACATCGAGAAGGCCTTCGACTTCGGCGGCATGCCGGCGCGCAATGGCGTCACCGCCGCGGTCTTTGTCCAGTCCGGCTTTACCGGAGTCGATGATGCCCTGGAGGGAGAGAAAAACTTTCTCAGCGCCTACTCTTCCGCACCCAACCCGCAGGAACTCGTGAGCGGATTGGGAAGCCGCTACGAGATCCTGGAGACCTCCATCAAGCGCTTTCCCATAGGGGCGCCGATCCAGGCTGCCGCGGACGCCCTGCTGCTGATCCTGGAGCGGAGCGGCGTGAAGCCGGAAGAGGTGGAGAAGGTGATCGCCCGCCTGCCGAGCGACGGCGCCGCAGTCGTGAACGACCGCCACATGCCCGACATCAACCTCCAGCACATCCTGGCTGTCATCCTGCTCGACGGCGGGCTTACCTTCGCGGCGGCGCACGACTTCAAGCGGATGAGGGATAAGAAAGTCCTGGCGATGAAGTCGCGGGTGGAGCTCGTGCCGGACGAAGAGCTGATGCGCTCCCCCATCCCGAGGCAAGGAATCGTCGAGGTCGTGACCCAGAGCGGGGAGAGGCTCCGCGAGCACGTCACGAGCGTGCGCGGCACACCGCAGAACCCGATGACGACGGAGGATGTGGAGAAAAAGGCCCTGGAACTCCTGCTCCTCGTCTTGGACGAGCAGCGCTCCCGGCAGGTTATAGAAAAAATCCGCGCTTTGGAATCCCTCCCCAGCGTTCGCGATCTCACCGGTCTTTTGCGGAGCAAATAACTCGCAACCTTCAGTGTTCCGCCTCCAAAAGCGAGGGGGCTTGCTGAGCAAGGCCAAAGCACCGGTCGTGCAGGTTCAAAGAGCCCACTGAACTATTTCCGCCAGAGGCGGATCAGCCAACGCTCTGTGGCTGAGCTTTGGCCGCGCGAGGCGAGTCCCCGAGCGAACCTATTTCTACAGCTCGCGGATCGCGTCGAACTGAGCTGCATACCGGCTCGGGTCAATTCGAGCCTCGATCACGGTGAGTGTGCTGGAACGCAATGCCTCCTTCAGCGCGCCGGCATACTCCGCTTCGGTGCCGACGGAGGTCCCCCTGCCTCCAAAGGCCTCGGCGATCTTGACGTAGTTCGGACCGCGAAATTCGGTGCCCACCACGGCGAGCCCCTTCTTCACCTGCTTCAACTTGATCTGGCTGAGAGCCTGGTCGTTCAGCACCACGATCACCGGGGCCACGCCTAACTCCATCGCCGTCTGCAATTCTCCCATCCGCATCACAAAGCCGCCGTCGCCGCAGAGCGAGACAACCTGCCGGTTCGGAAAGACCAGCTTGGCCGCAATGGCCGCGGGAACAGCGCAACCCATGGTGCCCAGGGGGTTGGACATCAGCACGGAGTTCGGCTCGTAGGGGCGCCAGATCTGGCTCAGCAGCAGCTTGGAGGCGCCGACGTCGGTCGTCAGGATCACGTCCGCGGCGGTCAGTTCCCGGGTGATGTCGGAGACGCGGAAGGGCGCGAGCCCCTGCGTGGGCAGGGCCAGGGCATCGTATACTCTCTTGCGGTAGCTCGGAGCTACATCCTCGCCCCACTTGTGCTCCGCGGGTAGCGCGCCGGCAAGCATGGTGAGGATCTCGGCGATATTGCCCACCAGCTCCATCTCCGCATGGTAGATCTCGTTGTAATTGCTTACCCGGTCGATGGCGATGAGAGGCTGGCTGTACCTCCACGGCTTCGCCAGCATGTCGGCCGGGTCCAGCCCCACGCCGATGATGAGATCGGCCCTCTCCAGGATGTCCAGCTCGAGCTTGCCGCCGATGAAGACTCCGGCCGAATACGGGTGGTTCTCCGGCAGCGCTCCTTTTGCCTTGGGGGTGCAGAAGACCGGCGCGCCGATACGCTCGGCCAGCGTCTTGAGCTCCGCATAGGCTCCATCCCAGCGCACCCCCATCCCGGCGATGATCGCCGGCGCCTCCGCCTCTCGAATCCTGCGCACGACGCGCTCAAGCCCTGCCGGCTCCCCGGCGTAGAGGCGGGCCAGCACCCGCCTGGAGACGGGCGGCAGCGGTTTGTCCGCGACCGGCTTCTGCGCCACGTCGTCGGGCAGGTCCAGTTGAACCGGCCCGGGCCGCTCCTCGAGCATGGTGCGGAAGGCGCGCTGCAACATCTCGTGGGCCCACTCGGCGGACAGCGGCGCCGTCCACTTGGTGATCCCCTGGAACAACTGCCGGTGGTTGAGGGTCTGGCGCAGAACCATCTGGATGGCGCCCCAGGAATAGTTGTCCGACAGGACCAGCAGCGGCGCCCTTTCCAGGTAGGCATACGCCACTCCATTGGCCACGTTGGTCACGCCTGGAGAAATGGCCGTCACGACGACCCCGGGCGCGCCGGTCAGCTCGCCGATGACGCAGCCCATCATGGCGGCGGCGGTCTCGTGGGTGGTCAGCACGAA
>JACPDC010000093.1 GCA_016184235.1 Deltaproteobacteria bacterium
GAAGTTTTTTTTCCTATGCTTTGGTGAAGCAGCGAAACGCGGTAGTAACGGAGAGCCGTCTCCGAAATCCGCCACGCCTCTGGCGGTGGACTGAGTGGTCCCCAGTCAGCCTCAAGGCGGGTCTGTTTGATAGCCCGGTGGACAGCGGCGCGGGAAATCTTAAGCTTCCTCGCCGCTTCCGTGATGGTGTAGTAACGCTTGGCCGCCATCCTCTGACTCTCTCACAGATACGTGGGCAGATTACCAAAGCATGAGAGGGAAGGGAAGAGATGGATTGAGGTGGGGATGCGGGCGGAGCAAGGATTAAGTAATCGGCAGGTTGGAGCTGAGGCATTTTGATGGCATTGACGCCATGAGGCCTCTATGCCATCGTTTTGTCGGAGGGAGACTTCCATGTACTACGGCTGGCGCGGTAAGATCGGCCATGTGTGCCCCGCCATCTACGACACGGGCGCCTACGAGTTTGAGAAAATCCTGCCCGCGGGGGTCATTACCGTCACGGTGACGCTCAACGTGCAGCAGCTCGTCGTCTCGGAGTTCGAAAGAGCAGCGGCCATTATGATCGAAGGGGCCAAGAAGCTCGCCGACGAGGATGCCGGGGTGGTCATCACAGGAGGCGATCCGCTCATCACCATGAAAGGCGTCGGCAGCGACCAGAAGGTCATCGCCGAGATTCGCCGGCTGACCGGCAAGCCCGCCAGCACCTCGATCACGACCGCTATGGACGGACTGCGCGCCATGGGGGCGAAGCGAATCGCCATCGCCAGCCCTTACACCGAAGAGAGAAATCTCGTCACGAAGAGCTTTCTCGAGGGCAACGGCTTCGAGGTGGCGGTGGTGAAGAGCCTGGGGATCGTCAAGAACGTGGAGCTCACCCGCCTTCCGTTCCACGCCTCTTACAAGCTGGCCCTGGAGGCGTTCCGCGCCGCTGAGGGGATTCAGGGGATCTACCTGCCGTGCGGCCGCTGGCCGGTGGTCGGCAATCTCCGGGCCATCGAAGAGGACACGGGCGCCTGCGCGGTCTCGAGCATCCAGTCCATGGCCTGGTTCGGCCTAAAGAGCCTGGGGATCCGCGAAAAAATAACCGGATACGGAAAATTGCTGGAGAGCCTCTCACCACCTTCATAGTCCCCCAGCCTCCCTTCCGAATAGAGGCTCCTCGGGGGCAAGTCTTCCGAGCGCAGCCGATGGACCTCTGCCTTGAGGGCCGCCGCCCCGTCCTCCCCTATGCTGCTCACTCCAACGGTCAGGGCCTGCCATCAACCTCTCTACCCCTACGTCTGCGCTCTTCAGTCTCGCCCCCTTCGGAGCCACCACCACCCTCTTTCTCCCGGGGACCTTCCTGTCCTCGTCAGCGAACATCGGCTCGGCGGCGTTGGAACTCTCTGCGAGACGCATTTCATGAGCGAGGGGGCCTGCCGAGCAAGCCGAAAGCACCAGTCGTGCAGGTTCAAAGACCCCACAGCTCTATTGCTTTCGGCGCGAGAGGTAGGTCCCCGAGCGAGTTCCTGACGAGACGGTGAGCCAAGAGGATAGGGAGGTCCCGGTCTCTCTATTGCATCGCGCCCGAAAGGCGCTTCCGGCCTGCATGTCAGCGCGCGGCGGGGAGGGCTCTCTAAAAAATTGTCAAACTTCGGTTTTTGTGTTAGCGTGATTTTATTCCAATGGAGCATTCCCGTTTCGTTCACCTTCACTGCCATACCCAGTACAGCCTCCTGGACGGCGCCAATAAGGTCGACGCGCTGTTGGAGCGCGTCAAGCAGCTCAAGCAGCCGGCCGTCGCCATGACCGACCACGGCAACATGTTCGGCGCGATCGAGTTTTACCGGGAGGCGATGCGACAGGGCATCAAGCCCATCATCGGCTGCGAGATCTACGTCGCGCCCGCCAGCCGCTTCGAGCGCAAAGGGGTGGATAAGGGAAACAGGGAGTACAACAACCACCTCATCCTCCTGGCCATGAACCTGGAGGGCTACCGCAACCTCTGCAAGCTCGTCACCGCTGGCTACCTGGAGGGCTTCTACTACAAGCCGCGGGTCGATAAGGAGCTGCTCCGGGAGCATAACCGGGGACTCATCGCGCTCAGCGCCTGCCTGCAGGGAGAGGTGGCGCAGGCGCTCTCCGCGGGCCAGGTCGAGAAGGCGAAGAGCGCGGCCGAGAGCTACGTCGCTATCTTCGGGGAGCGCTATTACCTCGAGGTCCAGGACAACAAGCTCCCCCAGCAGGAGAAGGTCAACCGGTTGATCCTCGAGATCGGCAAAGATCTGTCGATTCCCGTGGCGGCGACGAACGACTGTCACTACGGCGAAAGGGACGATGCCGAGGCCCATGACGTGCTCCTCTGCGTGCAGACGGGAAAGACCGTGCAGGAAGAGAACCGGCTGAAGATGGAGACGGATGAGCTGTTCGTCAAGTCCGCCGAGCAGATGAAAAAGGGTTTTGATTATTGCCCGGAGGCGGTCGAGCGCACCCTGGAGATTGCCGAGCGGTGCAATCTGGAGCTGGAATTCGGCAACTACCATTTTCCCCCTTTCCACCCTCCCAAGGCGATGACCCTGGATGATTATCTCGACGAGCTTGCCCGCCAGGGGTTGGAGGAGAGGCTGCAAAGCCAAGGGAATGCGGATGGCGGATTGCGGACTGCGGAATCGAGGAAAATTTATGAGGAGCGCCTGAGCTTCGAGCTCGGCGTGATCAAGGGGATGCAGTTTTCCGGCTACTTCTTGATCGTCGCCGATTTCATCAACTATGCCAAGGATCATGGCATCCCGGTCGGGCCGGGAAGGGGCTCCGCCGCCGGCAGTCTGGTGGCCTATGCCCTCAAGATCACCGATCTGGACCCGATCCGCCACGGTCTCCTCTTCGAGCGGTTTCTCAACCCCGAGCGGCGCTCCATGCCCGACATCGACGTCGACTTCTGCATCCGGGGCAGGGATCAGGTGATCCGCTATGTAAAGGAGAAGTACGGCTCGGACAAGGTGGCGCAGATCGCCACCTTCGGGACGCTCAAGGCCAAGGCGGCGATCAAAGACGTCGGGCGGGCCCTGGGCTTTTCCTTTGCCGAGACCGACGCCATCGCCAAGCTCGTTCCCGCGCCCAAGCAGGGCTTCGACTACCCTCTGGCGGACGCCATCAAGATGGAGCCCCGGCTGCAGGAGTTGATGAAGAGCGACCCGCGGGTGCAAAACCTGATCCAGCACGCGCTGCGCCTGGAGGGGCTCACGCGCCATGCCTCGACCCACGCCGCCGGCGTGGTGCTATCCAATCTTCCGCTGGTCGACTACCTCCCGCTCTATGTGGACAAGGAGGGCGGGATCGTCACCCAGTTCGACATGGCGAGCGTGGAAAAGATCGGGCTCATCAAGTTCGATTTTCTCGGTCTTAAAACCCTCACCTTGATCCACGACTGTCTCAAGCTCATTCGCGCCAGCCGGGGGGTCGAGATCGATATCAACAATCTCCCGCTGGACGATAAGAAGACCTACCGGTTGCTGTGCTCGGGGAACACCACCGGTGTCTTCCAGCTTGAGAGCACGGGCATCCGGGAGATGACCGTAAAGATCCGTCCCAACTGTTTTGAAGATTTAGTGGCGATCCTGGCCCTGTTTCGGCCCGGTCCGCTCGACAGCGGCATGGCCGAGGAGTACATCAAGCGCAAGCACGGGAAAGAGCAGATCCGCTATCTCCACCCGTTGCTCGAGCCCACCCTCAAAGACACCTACGGGGTCATCGTCTACCAGGAGCAGGTCATGCAGATCGCCCAGAAGCTCGCCCAGTACAGCATGGGAGAGGCGGACATCCTCAGGCGGGCCATGGGCAAAAAAGACCCGGAGGAGATGGCCAGCCAGAGGGAGCGTTTTGTCCAGGGCGCGCGCAAGAACAAGATTGATCCCAAGAGGGCCGCCGAGATATTCGACCAGATGGAGACTTTCGCCCGTTACGGCTTCAACAAGTCCCATTCGGCCGCCTACGCGTTGATCTCTTATCAGACCGCCTATCTTAAAACGCACTACCCGGTGGAGTTCATGGCCGCGCTGCTGAGCTCGGAGATGGGCGATACCGACAAGGTGATCAAGAACCTGGCGGAATGCCGCGAGCGGGGAATCGAAGTCCTGCCTCCGGATATCAACGAAAGCCGCGCCGATTTCACCGTAGGGGGAGACAAGATCCGCTTCGGCCTGGCGGCGGTGAAGAACGTCGGGGAGAAGGCGGTAGAGGTCATCCTGGAGAGCCGCGAGGGCGACCAGACGTTCCGATCGCTCTTCGATTTTTGCCGGCGGGTCGATCTGGGCGCGGTGAACCGGAGGGTCGTGGAGAGCCTGGTCAAATGCGGCGCCTTCGATTCCACCGGGGTATCACGGGCGCGCATGATCGCCGCGCTGGACGAGGCGATGAAGGCAGGCCAGTCCTACCAGAAGGGGCGGCAGAGCAATCAGATAGATATCTTTGACACCCTGGGGGTCGGCGGCGGGAACAGGAGCGACCAGAACGGGGACCACTACCCTCAGGCCGAGGAGTGGCCGGCGCAGCAGCAGCTCGCCTTCGAAAAGGAGTCGCTCGGCTTCTACATCACCGGCCATCCGTTGGACAAGTATGAAGGCGCCCTGAGAAAATGGACCACGGCGGCGATCGTCGACATCCGGGAGAGGTCGAGCGGCGGCGAGGTGAAGGTCGGCGGGGTCGTGACCGCCCTGAGATTGAGAAACACCAAAAAGGGCGAGCGCTACGCGAGTTTTCAGCTGGAAGACCGGACCGGGTTCGTCGAGATCCTGGTCTGGCCCGACGTCTATCGGCGCTGCATGGAGACGCTGGTTCTGGACGACCCCATACTCGTGCATGGGAGGCTGGAGGTCGGAGAGGAGAGGGTTCAGATCATCGCCAATGAGGTGACCCCGATGGCCCAGGCCTCACAGCGAGCCCCCGGCCCTGCGCCGAAGCAGCCGGAGAGGGGCCAGAACGGTGAGCGCATCCATTTTTATGTTCGCGGCGGAGAGGTCACCTCCGAGGAGTTGGGCCGGCTGCACGAGACCCTGCTCCGGTATCCCGGGCCCTGCACGGTCTTCCTTCACCTCGCCCTGCCGGATAAGAGCGAGACCGTCATCGAGCTGCCGATCCACCTCAAGGTTGCCCGGACGCCGGAGTTGCTTGAGACGGTGGAGAGTTTGTTCGGCAACCGCATCTCCCCGCTCAAAAGCCCTTGAAGCGCGCGCCATCCCAGCGGTACCGGCCCCAAGAGCAAGCCATTCTGGTGGGAGTGGATCTGCCTTCGCCGTCCCGCCAGATTCCTCTCGAATACAATTTGGACGAGCTCGAAAAGTTGACCCGCAGCGCCGGGGCGGCGGTGGCGGGAAGATTCGCCCAGCGCTTGAAGCGGGTGAGCCCGGCTACTCTGATAGGCCGGGGAAAAGTGGAGGAGATCCGCGGACAGATCCAGGGGAAGAAACCGGACCTGGTGATTTTTGACGAAGATCTCAGTCCGGCGCAGCAGCGTAATCTGGAGGCGGAGTTCCAGCTTCGAGTGATCGACCGGAGCCAGTTGATCCTCGATATCTTCGCCCAGAGGGCGAGGAGCAACGAAGGCAAGCTTCAGGTCGAGCTGGCCCAGCTCCAATATCTCCTGCCGCGCCTGACCCGGCGCTGGAGCCATCTCTCGCGCCTCGGGGGCGGGATCGGGACGCGCGGTCCCGGGGAAACCCAGCTGGAAGTCGACCGCAGAAGGGTGCGCGAGAGGATCGGGACGCTGAAACGGCGTCTGGCTACGGTCGAGCGCACGCGCGCCTTGCAGCGGCGAGAGCGGGTCGAGTTCCCCTACGCGACCGTCGCGCTGGTCGGCTACACCAACTCCGGCAAGTCCACGCTGATGAACCATCTTACCCGGGCCGGCGTGCTCGTCGAAGACAAGCTGTTTGCGACTCTGGATTCCACCATTCGTTGTCTCAGGCTGCCCAACGGAGACAGGGCGATGGTGGCGGACACGGTGGGCTTTATCAATAAGATCCCCCACTCGCTCATCGAGGCCTTCAAGAGCACGCTGGAAGAGGTCCGCAGCGCCGATCTCCTGCTGCACATCGTGGACATGACCCATCCCCTTTTCGAGGAGCAGATCGAGGTGGTCGAGGAAGTTCTGCGGGAGATCGGCGCGGGAGAAACCCCGTATCTCATGGTGCCGAACAAGATGGACGTCGCCAGCGCGTCGGGTCGCAGCCTTGTGGGCAACGGCGCCAGGGAGGTTTGCCCGATCTCGGCGCTGACCGGCCAGGGAGTCGACCGTTTGCTGCATGCGATCGGCGGTCTCCTCGATCTCGGCAAAGAGCGGCGCGAGTTTTGCTTTTCTCCCGCGCAGGGGGCTCTTCTCTCCGTGCTGCGCCGGCAGGCGCGGATTCTCGACGAGCGATGGGACGGCGAAAGCACCCACGTGACAGCGCTGCTCACTCCCAAGCTGGCCGGCCAGATGGCAAAGTGGTTACGAGAGCCATGCTGAACCTGCCTAACTTCCTCACCTTGATCCGTATTGTCGCGATTCCTTTCTTCCTGGTCTTGCTTTCTTCGGAGCTCTATCTGGAGGCGCTGATTGTCTTTGTCGTCAGCGGGCTCACCGATGCCCTGGACGGCGCGGTGGCCCGGATGATGCGCCAGCAGACCGCGTTGGGGAGCTATCTCGACCCGGTGGCGGACAAACTATTGGTCATGAGTTCGTTCGTCATGCTCGGGTTCATTCAAGCCGTCCCGCCCTGGTTGGTGGTGCTCGTAGTCAGCCGGGATATCATTATTTTGCTCGGCTACGGCGTGATTTATTTCATGGTGGAAGAACGGCTGGTAGTCCAGCCCAGTTTCATCGGCAAACTCAACACGGTCTTTCAGCTGGTTACCGTCGGCGTGGTATTGCTTTTTCTGCACGACTCCGGGCTCGCCGTTGCCTGGCTTGATGACCTGCTGATTTATGTCACGGCCCTGACTACGGTGGTCTCCGGCTTCCACTACGTGTATCGAGCATTGGTCTGGCTGCAGAACCGGGCTCCTTCGCCAAACCGCCCAAGTTGACAGGGCGACTAAAAATTGATAGTAAAATCAGATGGTTGCGACAGCGGTGGGGTTGGTGGTTAGAGGCATGTAGCTCAGTGGGAGAGCGCTTCCTTGACACGGAAGAGGTCGGCGGTTCAATCCCGCCCATGCCTACCATCTCATATAAAGGGTTAAAAGGTTAAAGGGTTTAAGGGATAAAGAGAAAAAGAATTGGATGGAAAAGATTCAGATTAAACTACCCCAGGGAAAGATAATTGAGGTCACCTCTGGCCAAAAAATTCAGGAGCTCGCCTCCTCTCAAGGGGTCAACAGCCACGTCATCGCGGCGAAAATGGACGGCGCCCCGGTGGATCTGGATCGGGCGTTGAGCCGGGATTGCAGCCTGGATTGGATCTCTATGGATAGCCCCGAGGGTGTCGACATTCTGCGCCACTCGACGGCTCATCTGATGGCCCAGGCGGTGCAGAGTCTCTTTCCGGGCACCCAGGTCACCATCGGCCCTACCATCGAGGACGGCTTCTATTACGATTTCAGGCGGGAGAAGCCCTTTGCTCCGGAGGAGATCGAGAAAATCGAGGCCCGGATGCGCGAGCTGGCGACGCTCGACCTCAAAGTGACCCGCGAGGAGATGCCGCGCGAGAAGGCCATCGAACTGTTTCGCGGTTTGGGCGAGGAATATAAGGTCGAGATTTTGCGGGAGATCCCGGAGGAGACGGTTTCCCTGTACCACCAAGGAGACTGGATCGATCTCTGTCGCGGCCCCCATGTTCCTTCCACGGGAGTCATTCGCGCCTTCAAGCTCACCGGGGTTGCCGGCGCCTACTGGCGGGGAGACGAAAAAAACGAGATGCTCCAGCGCATCTACGGCACCTCCTGGCCGACCGAGGAGGCGCTGCGCGAGCATCTGAGGCTGTTGGAAGAGGCCAAGAAAAGAGACCATCGCCGCCTGGGGAAAGAGCTGGGACTCTTTATGGTCTCGGATGCGATCGGTCCGGGACTTCCTCTATGGCTCCCGAAGGGCGCAATGGTTCGGTCGATCCTTGAGCGCTATATTGTGGATCTTGAGCGGAGCCTTGGCTACCAGCATGTCTACACACCGCAACTGGCGCGGGTCGAGCTTTACCAGAGATCCGGGCATTGGGATCATTTTAAAGACAATATGTACCCGCCGATGCAATTCGAGGATAAAGAAGAGCTTGTCCTCCGCCCGATGAACTGCCCGCATCATATTATGATGTATCAGCACGAGCTTCACAGCTATAGAGACTTACCGTTGCGCATCGCAGAATTAGGCACTATGTACCGGTATGAGCGCTCGGGCGTGCTTTCCGGTCTTTCCCGGGTCAGGGCGATGACCCTTAACGACGCCCATATCTTCTGCACCCCTGAGCAAATCCAATCAGAGGCTGTCGGCGTTCTTCGGCTTATCGAACAGGTTTATAGAGATTTCGGCTTCACCGATTATTGGCATCGCCTTTCGTTGCGCGATCCGAAGGACCGGGCAAAGTTTGTGGACAGCGATGCGATGTGGGACAACGCCGAGCGCTGCCTGCGCCAGGCTCTGGGCGAGGTGGGCGTTGCCTATAGAGAGGCCCTCGGCGAAGCAGCCTACTATGGCCCGAAGATTGATGTTCAGCTCAATGACGTGCTAGGCCATAGTGAGACCGTTTCGACCGTGCAGCTCGATTTCTATCTTCCCGAGCGCTTCGGTTTGGAATATGTTGACACAGATGGGCAGCGCAAGCGTCCCGTGATGATCCATCGTGGAGTTGTCAGCACGATGGAACGGATGATGGCTTTTCTTATCGAGCATTATGCGGGCAATTTCCCACTTTGGCTCGCTCCCGTTCAGGTCAAGGTCATGACTGTAACGGACCAGCAGAAGGAGTATGCTCAAAGGGTCTTTGAGGATCTAACAAGAGGGGGCTGGCGGGCAGAGCTGGATGATCGAAACGAAAAACTGGGGTATAAGATCCGCCAGGTTCAAGGGGAAAGGGTCCCCTATGCAGTCGTCATCGGTGACAGAGAGGTGCGGGATCAAACCGTCTCTGCCCGTCGGCGGGGCGGCGAGCAGCTCAAGCCCATGTCTTTAAAAGAGTTTAATGACTTGCTACGGCTGGAGGTTGCAAATAAGATCAGCCATCAACAGTCTCCGCCAGAGGCGGATCAGCCTCCGGCTGAAGCTACCAGGAAACGAACTGAGCTTTTTAAAAAAGGAGGTGGCCTATAGCTGCTAAGGAAGCGAGAATCAACCATCAAATTCGCGCCCGTGAGGTGAGGGTCATAGGTCCGGAGGGCGATCAATTAGGGGTGATGCCGCTGCATGAGGCCCTCAAGATGGTGGAGGTGCAGGAGCTGGACCTGGTCGAGGTGGCGCCGGAAGCCCAGCCTCCGGTCTGCCGCATGATGGATTACGGAAAGTTCCGCTATGAACAGAGAAAAAAATCGCACGGGGCCAAGAAAAAACAGACTTTCGTAGCCGTCAAGGAGGTCAAGATGGGGTCCAGGACGGACCGTCATGACCTCGTTTATAAGGTCCGCAATATCCGCAAGTTTATCGAAAGGGGCCAGAGGGTCAAAGTCTCGGTTTTCTTCCGTGGCAGAGAAATCACCCATCCACAGCTTGGAAAGCAGATGCTGGACGGGGTCTTCGGTCAGGTCCAGGATATCGCCAAGCTCGATATCTCGCCCCGGTTGGAGGGTAGGAACATGTCGATGTTGTTGACGCCGAAGTAAATGAGCAGGCAATAGGCAGTAGGCAGTAGGCAATAGTAAAACAAGGAGAAAGATGTGCCGAAGATAAAAAGCAGAAGAGGGGCGGTGAAAAGGTTCCGGGTCACCGCGAGCGGAAAGATCAAACGAGCCAAGGGTTTTAAAGGCCATCTCCTCTCCGGCAAGGGAAAGAAGCGGAAGAGGAGACTCAGGCAGGCCGGAACCGTATCGGCCGGTGAGGCGAGGAATATTCACAAGTTGATACCGTATCTATAAAAAAGGCGATAGGCGATAGGCGTTAGAAGAGAACTAATGCCTCACGCCTGATTTTTTTTAAGGAAGGAGTTTAACGTGCCAAGAGCCAAGGGAGGAAGTAAGTCCAGACAGCGGAGAAAGAAGATCATGAAACTGGCCAAGGGCTATACCGGGGGCCGGGGAAGGCTCTATCGCTCCGCGCGCGAGACCGTGGAGCGCTCGCTGGCCTTTGCCTACAGGGACCGGCGGGTCAGACGGCGGCAGTTCCGCGGGCTGTGGATCACCCGGATCAATGCCGCCGCCCAGCTCAGCGGGCTCTCCTACAGCCAGTTCATCAAGGGCCTCAAGCAGGCCGGCGTGGAGCTGGATCGGAAGATCCTCGCGGATCTGGCCGTTTCGGATATGCCGGCCTTCGGCCAGATAGCCCAGTTCGCGAAAGCCCACCTGTCGGCATAATTTGTCATCCTGACCGCATGGCAGAACCTTTGGAGACACTCCGGGAAGAGATCCTGGATCGCATCGCGCGCTGCGCAGCGGAGCCTGAGATAGAGAATTTGCGGGTGGAGTACCTCGGCCGCAAAGGCAGGCTCACGCTGCGGCTGCGCGGTCTTAAGGATCTCCCGCCGGAGGAGCGGCCCCAAGCGGGGGAGAGCCTGAACCAGCTCAGGCGTCTCGCCGAGGAAAAGCTGGAGGCCCGGCTTGCGGAGATGAAGGCGCGGGAGAAGGAGAGAATCCTGCGCGAGGAAACGGTCGACATCACGCTGCCGGGCAGCCGCTGGGAGCGGGGCCGGACGCATCCGCTCACCCTGGTGATGGATGAGATCATAGACGTTTTCCTGGGCATGGGCTTCGAAGTCGCCCGCGGACCGGACATCGAAGACGACTACCATAACTTCGAAGCCCTCAATATGCCCAAGAATCACCCCGCGCGGGACATGCAAGATACTTTTTTTGTCTCTGAGGATCGGTTGCTTCGGACGCATACCTCTCCGGTGCAGATCCGGGTCATGGAGAGCCGCAGGCCGCCGCTGCAGATCATCGCTCCGGGCGCGGTCTACCGGCACGACGATGATGCCACCCACTCGCCCATGTTCCACCAGGTGGAAGGGTTCATGGTGGACAGCCGTATCTCCTTCGCCGATCTCAAAGGGGTGCTGGCGCATTTCATACGGCAGATCTTTCGCCCGGAAACGAAGCTCCGATTCCGGCCGAGTTTTTTTCCCTTCACGGAGCCGAGCGCGGAGATCGACATGCAGTGCGTGCTGTGCGGCGGGGAGGGGGGGGAGAGAGAGGGATCGGCATGCCGGGTGTGCAAAGGATCGGGCTGGCTCGAGATCCTGGGCGCCGGCATGATCGACCCCCAGGTCTTCAAATTCGTCGGTTACGACCCGGAACGGGTTTCCGGATTCGCCTTTGGCATGGGCGTGGAACGCATCGCCATGCTGAAGTTCGGCATCGAGGATATCCGTCTCTTCTTCCAGAATGATCTGAGATTTTTGCGGCAGTT
>JACPDC010000040.1 GCA_016184235.1 Deltaproteobacteria bacterium
GTCAGAATTCCACGAATAGTTCCTTGGCCCCATCGCCCGTGAGCTGCTTGATGGTCGTAATCCGGTCGCTGAACTCTTTGAGGGTGCCCAGGGAGCTGGGACCGACGTCGATCAGGATCGAGAACAGGGAAAAACCGAGCTTCTCCTTCTCGTCCCGGAAGCGCTCGGCCCACTCCGGAGTGACCTGGCACTCGCCGTCGGTGATGAAAACGATGTCGCCCTTCTTGTAGCGGGATTTCTTCAGACAGTCGAGGGCCGCATCCAAGGGCTTCTGGAAGTCCGTGCCGCCGCCCGGGAAATACTCCGCGAGATCCATGACTTTCTCCATCTCCGCCTCGTAGCGCTCGCGCGGATTCATATCGAGCACCTGAAGCGGGGTCTCCTCGGAGGAGAAGCAGATGGAGCGGAAGAGGCGCCGCTGCCGGCGCGCGATTTCCAGCAGAGTCAGGGTGACGGCCTTGGACCAGATCTCCTTGTCTCCGGCCATCGAGGAGCTGCCGTCCAGGCAGACGACCATCGGCCCTTTGCCCTTCTCCTCGATGCCCCGCAGCGAGTACTGCAGGAGCTCCTGGTCGAGGAAGCGGCGGTAGAAATCCTTGCGCAGGATCGAGTGGGAAAGGGTGAGGAGCTCGTGCGGCAAGAGACGGCTCACAAAATCGCCGCGCTCCACTTCCAGGATCTCCTCGCTGGAGCGCTCGAAGACCTTCTTACGAAGCGCCAGGGCGTGGAATTTCATGCGCCCCACCATGCGGGCGAGCTTCTTGAGCTTCTCGTTGCCGGCGAGTCTCTTGCCCAGCTCGAGCTTCTGTCCCGGCGGGGAGCGGTAGCCGGTGCCCAGGGTCAGGCTCCAGCTCTCCGCTTGTTCAGCGGCGTCCTCGAGCTGCTGCGCCACCTTGATGGCTTGAGCCTGGAAGTGGCCGGCCGCCTGGGGTTCGAGGCGCTGGAGATCCTCTTTTAACCGGCCCGCCTTCTGGCGCAGCAGCGCCTCGGCGCCGCCGAACTCTCCTTCGATCATTTTCCTGGCCTCTTCCAGACTCCTCTTTCCCTTGGTCGCAAGGGGCTCCTGGGAAAGCCTTTCGGCCTCCGTCAGATCCTCCCTCTTCTGCTCGCGGATCTCCTCTTGCTTGCTGATGTCCCAGAGATCGAGCATCTCGCGCCGGGTGAGCAGTTTTTCGGATTTGAGCAGAGTGAGGAGCGCCTCTCCCAGCAGGAGCACGCAGAGTCCGGACTTGGCTTCGTCGAGGAGCGTCAGCTCACGCAGGATGCGGTAGAGGCCGCTCTGGTGCAGGGCATTCAAGAGGATGCGGTTAAACAGCGCGCTCGCGAGCAGATCGCGGTCCTCATAAAATATAATGTTATACTTAAATAATAAGCAAAACACATCTTGAAGTAATGAAGAAAAGTGCGGAAGGAATGTGCCGCCGCTCTCTTCCAGGACGCGCAGCGAGCTGGACTCGGCGCGGAGATTGGCGTAGGCCCTCCGGTCATAGGCGTCGCTTTCCACCCAGCAACTGTTCCGGGGCAAGGGTTGGGGGGCTCTTTTGGGGGGAGCGCTCTTTTTTCGTCTCGGCGGCATTGGTGATCGTTACTAGTTATTGGTTACTGGTTATTGGATCAGCCACAATCCTATAGAAAGAGTCGGGAGTGTTGACGATTTACTAATAACGAGTAACTAATAACTAAAATTTCTCTAGCATCTGCTTTTGCATTTCCTCGATCTCCTCCTTGACGGCGCCGACGTGCTCGAGAGGGCGGCCGAGCTTCTGGGCCTTCTCCATAATCTGATCCACCTTGGCCAGTATATTTCGCAGCTTGGTGTGCATTTCGATGAGCGCGCGGGCGCGCTGGTCGCTCGTTTCCCAGGGCCGGAAGGCCGCGTCTCTGATCTCCCGCGATTCGTAAAGCAACTCCTTAACCTCCTCCTCATATCCGATCAGAAGCTCGCGCACGGTCGCGCGCACCTCAGGCTGCTCGCTGGGGTCGCGCCACAGTGCGTGCTCGAGGAAAAAGATATCCTTCTCCGCGACCTCGTTCTGTCCGTCCAGGTAGGCATGGGCCTGGAGCAGAGGAAGAGACTGCCGGTAGCGCCGGTCCGAGGCGACGATGTTCTTCTTGCCGAGCTCGCGCCGGATGTCGGCGATCGTCCGGTAGATATAGCCGGGAATCGGCACCGCGGCGGCCTCTCCCTGCATTTCGCGGAGCTCCTCGAGGCTGACGGTGGTCCGCTCCGTTTGCGCGGCGGCTTCGAGCATTCTCAAGAAGCGGAAGTCTTCCTCGATGTATTTGACCGTGAAGCGCAGCAGGAAGCGGTCGTAGAGGGCCATGAGCTCGTCGTCTTCCGGCAGCTCGTTGCTGGCGCCGAACAGAGTCAACAGGGGAACGGAGACGACCTGCTGGCCGTTGTGGAAGAGACGCTCGTTGATGAGCGTGAGAATGGCGTTCAGGATGGACGAGTTCGCCTTGAAGATCTCGTCGAGGAAGGCGATGTGCGCCTCCGGGAGTTTATGGGCAGTGACCCTGCGGTAGTCGTCCTGCTCCAGGGCCTTGAGGCTTACCGCCCCGAAGATCTCCTCCGGCGTGCTGAAGCGGGTCAGGAGCCATTGGAAATAGCTCGCCCCGGCAATGCGGCGGCAGATCTCGTCGGCGAGCATCGACTTTGCGGTGCCCGGCGGGCCGATGATGAGCACGTGCTGGGAAGAGAGCAGGGCGGAGAGCGCGCCGTCGATCAGATCGCCGCGCTCCAAAAAAGTCTGCCTGAGCTCTTCGCGGATCTTTTTGAGCTTGTCCCGGGCTGCCATCTCTGCGTGATACGGTAGCAAAAGCGTCCTAGAGAAACAACATAACGCTGGACATTTCCCTTGCCATAGAGTAGGGAAAAACGAATTGCGAGTCGG
>JACPDC010000041.1 GCA_016184235.1 Deltaproteobacteria bacterium
CCCCGCGCCCAAAGCCGCCTGGCGGGCCGGCGCCTGGCCGAGCCCGGCCGAGAGAACATTCCCCATGACGACCTCGTTCACCCCGTCCCCGCCGAGGCTCACCCTGCGCAGCGCCTCGGCGATGACGATGCTGCCGAGCGCGGGGGCAGTCAGGGAACTGAGGGAGCCGTGGAAGCTCCCGATCGGCGTTCTCACGGCGCTGACAATGACCGCTTCTTTCATCGGCTTCCTTTCAGAGATTAGTTGGTGCCGGCCTCACCGAGAAACAGCCGCTGCAGGAAGGGCTCCACCTGCTTACGGAGCTCTGAAACATCCGCCTCCGTATTGAGCGCAAGGTGAGCGTTTCGGGAAATTTCCTCGAAAGGCTCCAGGGCCGCTTTTTGCTTAAGATAGATTTCCCATCGACCGTCGGAGAGATCCTGCCCCTCTGCCGCCCGCCGCTTCAACCGCTCCTCGACAACCCCGTCCGCGCTCTGGCAATGGATGACCGCCAGCGGGACTCTGTGCCTGGCCGCCAACCTCGCGATCGCCTCGCGCTGGGCCTTTCGATGAAAAGTGCCGTCCAAAATGACCCCCTGCCTCCGGATCAGGAGTTTTTCAGCCTCTTCCGCCATCTTCGCGTAGGTCCGTTGCGTCACCACGGGGTGATAAATTCCCTCCTCATAGGCAAGCCCGCCCTGTTGCCCGGTCACCCCGGCCAGGGCTTTGCGGGTGGCATCCGAGCTGATGGTACGCACCCCCAGCCGCCGCGTCAACTCGCGCGCCAAAGTGGATTTGCCGCTCCCGGTAAGACCGCAGACCACGATGAGAAACGGCTGCATCGCTTCCCAACGCACACGGCAGGCATAATCGAAGTAGCGCGAGGCCAGCGGGGAAACCCCGCCCGAGCGCAAGGCCTCCACCTTTCCACGCACCAGGGCACGCTGGCACTTGTAGAAAGGAAGCAGCACGGAAAGCGCGTGGTCGTTGGTCATCTCCAGATAGCGGTTGAGAAACTCTTGAGCCAGCTCTCCGGCGCCGCGGGATTCCATGTCCATAACCAGAAAAGCGACCTCCGAGGCGACATCGCCGTAGCGAAACCGAGGATTGAACTCCACGCAGTCAAATATCTGGATTCCCTCCGGGGCAAAACAGATGTGCCCGCAGTGCAGATCGCCGTGGCCCTCCCGTATTCGCCCCTCCAGGACCCGGTACACCAGCAGATCCCTATGTCGCGCGGCAAAGCATCGGCCGAAATCCCTCAGCGCCTCGAAGCTGAAAGGATCGAGAAGCTCGCCCACGAAGGGTCGAACGTCCGCAAGGTTTTCTTCCCACATAGTCCTGATCGCCAAGGGATTGCCGACGCCGTTGATTTTTCCTCCCGTTGGCGCTCCGGCGTGAAACGGCACCAGAACTTCCGCCAGCGCGCGCATCATCTCCGCGGTCACCCGGTTGCGTCCCAGGAGAAAATCCAGCATCCGTTTTTCCGGCAAGCGGCGCATCACCAAGGTGTACTCCACGGGCCTGACGTCGCTTCCCAACTGCCAGCTGCCGTTTTCGTGAGAAATCGGCAGCACACCGAGATATACCGAAGGAGCCAGCCTTCGGTTCAAACGCAGCTCCTCTTGGAGACAAAATTTTCTCCTGGCGAGCGTGGAATAATCCAGGAACGAAAAACGAACGGCCTTTTTGACCTTGTAAACCAGGTCCCCGACAAAAAAGAGATGCGAGATATGCGTCTCCACATGACCGATCTCGGCAGCCCCCTGGGCGTAGAAAGAAGGCTCCAACATGGCCGTGATCAGAGGCGTCTGACCGGCGGAAAGATAGGCGGGGAAATCCTCTGCCGCTCTTGGATGGTGCGAAGACAACTTGTTCCCTCCGTAGGGAACAGACGCATAAATCATGCCAGGGACACGCGAATAATAGGAAGGTTTAGCCGGGGAACAGGCTCGCTTACCGTCCGGCCATTCTAAATTAGGAGAAAAAGAGCTGGTCTTTTCGCAAAACTGGTACGGTCGATCCCGCAGAAAGCGGCTGATCTCTCAAAATCTTCTTCGAGCTCAATGGACCTTTCGGGCCTCGTCCAAAAGCGCCGGGTCTTTGCAAAACCGCTGCAGCGCCGCGTTCAGCTTCTGCCTCTGCACGCTGGCCGGCACTCCTAAATTCTCCATCGTCTTGGCTATCTTTGGCCCGCCCAGCGACAGGAGCTTGCCGTAGATCGCGTCGATCTCCGAGTTTTCTATCTCCAAAGCTATCCGGAACGCCTCTTCCACCCCCAGCGTCGGCGTTCCCTTGCTGAGATAAACATCGAGCCGGGCCCGCAGCTCTTCCGCCTTCTCCCGGCTGATGCTCGGGTCAACCGCCTCATCCCCATAGTTCTGGATCATCTGCCTGCAGGCCATGAGTATCGCCGCATGCTGCTCTTCCTCCACCCCCATCTCCCACCAAAAGTCCCTGAGCGCGGGATGCTGTAGAAAAAGGTGCGAAAAGCGGAAATAGAGCTTCGCCACCAACCGCTCTATCGCCGCAAAGCGCTCGAGCGGGTCAAACTCCGTTTCCGTGGCCATGCGACCGGCTACGCCTCTTTTAACCTCTGGCGCAAAAACTCAAGGATCTCGACGTGCTTCTCGGAGTCGTGAACCATGGTGCGGAGCAGGAGCGAGAAGAGGCCGTGATAATAACCCTTGCTCGCTTTGATGAGCCTCTTGTATTCCTCGATCCCCTTTTTCTCCACTTCGATAAAATCCTCTGTGAGCCGCAGGAGCTCCTCTTGGGTGTCGGCCAACTCGTAAAGACCGCTAATCGCATCCTCCGGCTTGGTCCAGGTCAGGTCACCGCGCAACGTTGAGACCATGGCATGGGTCACCGCATGGTGCTTCTCCTCATCGGAAACAATCAGCCGAAGGAGAAAAGCTCGTCAGACACAGGCTCCTTCACTTCCTGCCCGTACATTGCGTATAACTCGGGAATCCTTTCCATAGGACTTCTCCTTTCCAAGAAGTGTGCCGCCCAGAGCGTTCCCTAATTATTTATTCAGCAAAGCTCGTGCCATGAGGAAAACAGAGAACTCAAGGCGAGCGGCAACCGAAAGTCCGAAATTTAGGAATACCGGGCAGCCTCCTTCCCAGTTTTGGGAAGAATTCACCGGGAAATGGCCCTCTAAGCCGAAGAATTCACCGGGAAATGGCCCTCTAAGCCCATAAATAACAAACGTTCGAATGGCATGTATCTTGCTCCCTAAAAAAACCAGGACGGATCAAAAGGGGAGGAAGAAAAAGGCATATGGGCATTCACGAAATGGTTGCTCAATACAGGGAGATGCTGGAAGACTCTCCTTTAAAGCTGGTGGCGGAGTGGAAGGCGAAGCACCCGGGATCCAAGGTCGTGGGATGCTACCCGGTTTACACTCCC
>JACPDC010000204.1 GCA_016184235.1 Deltaproteobacteria bacterium
GGCTTCAGCCGGCCCATCGAGTCCATCGTCACGGCCGCGCTGGCGATCGGCCGGGGCGATCTGGATACGCGCCTCACCATGAAGCGGGGCGATGAGTTCGCCACGCTGGCGGAGTCGATCAACCGGATGGCCGAAGGGCTGCAGCTCCGCGGCGCCGAGACCGAGGAGAAAGCCCGGCAGCTGCAGGCGCTCGACGCCATCGCCACGGCCACCAGCCAGTCGCTCCACCTCGACGACTTTTTCGAGATCGCACTGGACAAGGTGGCGGAGGTCACGGGACGAAAGCGGGTAAACATCAGGGCCAAGGACCCGGTTACCGGAAAGATCACGGTGGTGGCCCACCGAGGCTTCTCGCGGGAGGAGATCGAAGAGCTTCAGCGTAGAACTTCTCACGAGAGGATCGACCAGGTGTTCACATCGGCGGCGCCGGTGGTGATCAATAATGCCTCGGAGACGTCCGCACAAACCCTTTTGCCGCAGACCCGGGCTGTGGCGTGGATCCCGATCAAGGCCGGTCCGAAGGTGGTGGGAGTCCTGGGTATCTCCGACGACCGAGCGGCCCTTTTCTCGCCGAAGGAAGTCGAGCTCCTTCTGGCGATCGGCAACGTCGTCGGCGTGGCCATGGAGAATGCCCGGCTGTTCGCCGAGACCAGGCGCAGCCTCGCGGGCATCCGGGCCCTGCACGAGATCGACATGGCCATCACCTCCACCCTGGAGCTGCAGAGCGTGCTGAATGTCCTGCTGGAGAAAATCGATCTGTTCCTTCCTTATTCAACCGCCACGGTGAGGCTATATAACAAGGAAACCAAGCTGCTGGAGCCGGTGGCCTCTCGCAATCTCGATGAGCAGGAGTGGAAGGCCACGGCATGGAAGCCCGGGCGCGGGCCTGCCAACGCGGTGTTCGAGTCCAAGGCGCCCTTGATGATCCGCAATTGCTTAGAGGACCCGCGCGTCAGGGACGCGGAATTTTTCCGTAAACACCAGCTGGTCTCCTATCTCGGCGTCCCGATGTTCGCAAAGGACGAGATCCT
This sequence comes from Deltaproteobacteria bacterium, assembly GCA_016184235.1. Lineage (GTDB taxonomy): Bacteria > Desulfobacterota > Binatia > UBA9968 > UBA9968 > UBA9968. Next base: position 1,032 of record JACPDC010000204.1, read on the forward strand.
CGGGGTGCTGTCGTTCTACACGAGGGAAGAGCACGACTTTACCGGCGAGGAAACGGAGTTTCTCGTTACTCTGGCGGGTCAGGCCGCGATTGCGATTCATAATTCCGAAGTTTACGAGGAGCTGGCGAAGACGGCGGGCGACTTGTCGAAGGCCAACCGCGAGGTCTCGGCTCTCCATAGAGTGGCGGCCGCGGCCAGCCAGTCGGTAGAGCTGGACCGGGTCCTTCAGGCGACGATCGAGAAGATCACGGAGATATTCCGCTTCGACGCCACGCAAATCCATCTTGCCGACGAGCGCGCGGGCGAGCTGACTCTCGGGGCCTACTTTGAGAAGGAGCCGGGCCGTTTCGCCTCGGTCCGGTCCTTTCGGATAGGACAGGGCATTGTCGGCAAGGTGGCGGAGTCGGGAAAGCCGTTGATCTTCGCAGATGTCCAGACCGATCCCGTGTACCAGCAGTTCAGCCGGACTAAAGTCACGGGCCAATTCGGCTACCATTTCTTTGCCGTCTTCCCCATCAGGGGCAAGCTGAAAAATCTCGGCACTCTGGCCTGCACCGGCGTTGACCCCCGCACATTGGACTCAGGCGAGATTCGGCTCCTGGAGGCGCTGATGGACCAGGTCGCCGTCGCGATAGAAAATAGCCAGCTCTACGGGGAGGTAAGAGAAAAGGTTGAAGAGCTGCAACAGAAGACCGCCGACCTTGAGCGCGCCAATAATGTGAAGGATGAATTCTTGAGCGTCATGTCGCATGAGCTTCGGACGCCGCTCAACGTGGTCATGGGGTATACCGGGATGATCAAAGACGGCTTGCTGGGGGAGATTAACCCGGAGCAGGAGAAGGCGCTGGAGAAAGTGATCAGCCGGGCCCGGGACCAGCTGACCATGATCAGCAGCATATTGCAGGCGACTCAGCTCGAGGCCGAAGGAGTAAAAGTCCACAGTCACGAGGTCCCCTTGAGGGATTTTATCGAAGATCTCAAGATTAACTATTCGATCCCCGTGGGTAAAGAGCTGAGCCTTATCTGGGACTATTCCCCGGACCTCCCGGCGATCAACACGGACACGGAGAAGCTCAAGCACATCCTGCATAACCTGATCAATAACGCCATCAAGTTCACCGAAAGAGGCGCCGTGACTATCTCCGCCGATTACTTGAATGGAGCGGGCGCGGACCCGGCGGACGGCCGGGCCTCGCGCGGCAACGGCCGCAACGGGCTGGTGCGGTTCAGGGTACGGGATACCGGGGTCGGGATCGCCGACGAGCATTTCTCGATGATCTTCGAGAGATTTCGCCAGGTGGACAGCTCGGAGACGAGGAAATTCGGCGGCGTCGGGATCGGTCTTTACATCGTGAAAAAGTTTACCGAGCTTCTAGGGGGCACCGTGGAGCTCGAGAGCGAGTCCGGAAAGGGCTCGGTCTTCACGGTGACCATCCCGCAGGAGCTGCCCCAGGTAGCCGGCGTAGAGGCAAAATTATAGGAGTATGCAGAGCGTGGACCCCAAGGATAACAACCGTCTGCTTGAGGAGAGCGAGCGCCGGATCAAGGAGCAGGAGGCGCTGATCGCCGTCGCCACCGCCGTGAGCCAATCGCTTCGCCTCGACGAGCTTTTGGAGATTGTGCTGGAAAAGGTGCAGGAGGTCAGCAGGCGCGAGCGAGTCTCGATCAGGCTCAGAAATCCCGATACCGGCGAGGTGACGCTGGCCGCCCACCGGGGGTTCTCGCAGGAAGAAATCGACACGCTGCGCGGCATACTGAAGCATGAGATAACGGAGCGGGTTCTCGCCACCGGGAAAGCGGTCATCGTCAACAGCCGTGCCAACTACGGCCGCATCAAGTCGGTG
>JACPDC010000205.1 GCA_016184235.1 Deltaproteobacteria bacterium
TTCTTCCCTCAAAGAGCCAAAGCACGCCGGGCACTAGGTTGACACAATGCAAAATGAAAAATGCAAAGTGCAAAAGTGAAAACGGACGGCCCGTTCTTTAATTTTGCATTTTAAAATTTGCAACCTGCATTTTGCCTTCTGTCCTATTCCTACCAAGACTGGTACATGGTCTCGAGGACGCGTTGGTAGGTCGATGGATTGTCGAGACCGGCCTTGTGCAAGTGCTCGCGGCAGATCTTATCAAAGAGGGCATCTGCAGCCTGGGCAATGAGCATGCCTTTGCCGTTTAGGCTCCTGTGCCCGCTGAGCCTGCCGTGACGGAGAAAAACCGTTTCTTCGGGGTGGTAGATCAGGTCGCAGAAGCCGGTCTCCCGGGGAATGGAAAGAGCGAGATTCCATGAGGCTCGATTATTCGCTTCAATATCGGCGAGGGAGGCCCTTAGCCAGTTCCTATGAAACTCGGGCTCGGATTCCTCCAGAGCGACGGGATTGGCGGGGGCGAGGGCGGAATAAGGCTCCAGGATCATAATCTTTCCGTCCGTAGTCTTCCGTATCCCACCTTGCCCTTTGGTGGAGCAGTTAAGGATCAGGCCGGCTTTAGGAGCCCACCGGCCGATTTCGTCCTCTTCGATAGCCCTGGCATTGCCGAAGGCCTCTTTGATCTGCTCCGCCAGAGAGAAAGCGCTCCTCGGCGTTCTATTGCAGATGATCAGGCCTCCCTTCTTCAGGGCCTCGGCCAGGTAGAAGGCCACGGATCGCGCGGCCCCTCCGGCGCCGATGAGCAACACGTCTATCCCGCTCAAGGTTTCCATAAACGGTCTCGCCTGGCCCGGTTGAGTTCGCAAGATGCTTTCCAGGAGTCCCTTGCCGTCCGTGTTGTAGCCGACGAGACGTCCATCGCCTGTGCGGACTATGGTATTGACCGCTTTGATTTGCTTTGCCTTGGCGTCCAGCTCGTCCAGGTGTTCCATGATTTTGGTTTTGTAGGGGACGGTGACGCTTACCCCCATGACCCGGTCGGACTCTCTCAGGGCGCGCGCCAGCGTTGGCAGCCGGGACTCGTGGACATCGAAGGGGAGGTAGGCGATGCCCAAGCGGAGGGCGCGGAACGCTCCGTTCCAGAGCGCGGGGCTCTTCGAATAGGTCGAGGGAGTATCGCCGATCACTCCGGTAATTTGTTTGTTTCCTATGCTGTCGTGATCCAGGCTGTTACTGATGCAGGCCTGGATGCGGGCAATATCCTTTGGTAGAGACACGGCGTTACTCGTTGACTCGTATATTCGTAGTCCTGCGAATAACTAATAACAAGTAACGAATAACGAGGTCAATGGAGAGGCTTGATCACCATTTTGTCGTCGGAGAAAGAGAGCAGGGACTTCTTGTCGTTGATCACCGTTTCCAGGAGCACTTCCCGGCGCCAAAGCTGGTGGAGGTACTGGAGGGTCTTCTCGGCGTATTCCAGCTGAAGGTCTCTTCCGTCGTGGTGGTGCCTTAAGAAGAGCGCGCGATTATTATTGTAGTCCGCATCCTCGATCTTGATCTGGGGGACTGTCCCCGTGCCGACGTTGCGGATCAGCGTTTCCTTGATCTCGCGCCAGTTTTCCTCGTCGGCGACCCGGCTGACCACTCTTTCCCCGCCCCGGCTCTGGTATTCGAAGAGATTGAGCTCCCGGATCAGCTCCTCGGTCAGGTAGCGGCGCAGAAAGGAGCTGTCGCGCTCCACCTCGCGCACCTCGAAGACCTTTTCCCTGCCGCTCTTTTTTCTGGGACCGTACTCTCTTTCCGCCTCGGGGGTAGGGTGGTCCCAGCGCCGCTCTATGTCCTCCCATATCTTCATCCCGAGATGGTAGGGATTGATCCCCCCCGGAACAGGACTCAGGACCTGGTTGTGCCGCACCAGGAACTCGATCTGCATCCCCTGCGGCAGATCCAGGGTTTCCAGGACACGCTTGTGCCAGAAGCTCGCGTAGCCTTCGTTCATTATTTTGGTCTCGATCTGCGGGATAAAGTACTGGGCCTCTTCGTGCGCGATCGTGAGCAGGTCTTTCTCCCAGTCGCTGAATTGCGGATTGTGGTCGCGGATGAAAATGAGGACGTCCTCTTCCGGATACAGCGGGACCTTGTTGAGGTCCGGGGCGACGTATTCCTGGCGCCTGTGGATCGATTGAAACGGGTCCTCCGCCGGACTGGACTCTTCCAGGCGCCGCTGCTGCTCTTCCTCCGGGGTCTCCTTGCGGACGGCGAGATTGCGCCGGCATTGAAGCGAGAGCGCGTGCGCCGCATCGAGCAGCCGCTCCACCTTCTCGTGTCCGATGCTCGGGTCCTCCACATATCGGCGCACCCGATCGGCATGGGCCTTGAAGGTCTCTACGGTGAATTCCGCGCGGGTAGACTTGAAGGTGAAATTGTTCTTGAAGAAATCGTTGTGGCCGTAGACATGCGCGATGGTGAGAATCTGGAGCAGCAGGCTGTTGTCCCGCATCAGATAAGCGATGGACGGGTCGGAGTTGATCACCATCTCGTAAGGGAGCCCGCTCACCCCGTAGTTGTAGAGGGTTTTTAGTTTTTCGTAGTTCTTGCCATAGGACCAGTGCGGGTAATGGGAGGGCATGCCGGAGTAGACCATGTAGCCCAGCATCTGCTCCTGATCGCAGATCTCAAACTCTTGGGGGCAGGGGTCGAGGCCGAAATCCCGCGCCAGCGCCTGGATGCGCTCGTTCCACATCTCCAGTTCCGCTATGGAGTAAGGGGCCGCCATGGCCGTCATCCTCATGCGGCGTCTTCGCGCGCGCGGTCTTTGATCAGAAAGGCCTTGAAGCAGGGCCAGATGTCCTCTTTTTTCTGGATCTGCACCGTCTGGAAATTGTCCGCCTG
>JACPDC010000206.1 GCA_016184235.1 Deltaproteobacteria bacterium
TCGCACAGAGGCGAGCCGGCGCAGCTCGAACAGTTCTCGTCCATAACGGCGAGCAGAGCCGTCCCCTTGCGCTTTTTCGCAGCCTCAGCCGCCATGAGCTTGTCTCCTTACCCTTTTTTTATATTGGGCATGCGCGATCAACGCCGCCGTGACCAGCAGCAGCGCCCAGTAGTAGCGCACGAGCTGGAGCCGACCCCATTCCAGCCAATAGACGAAATTGGGGGACCGGGCCATGAGGCTGCGCAAGGCCTGGGCGGCGCCGGCGTAGTCCCGGGCCTCTTTAAGGACCTGGGACAGCCCGTAGAGCGCCCCCTCATCCTGGGGATCGCTCTTGAGCGCCTGCTCGAAATCCTCGCGCGCCTCGCGCCACCGTTTCTGCTCCACGTACACCCAGCCGCGGTTGCTCCTCGCCTCGCCGTAGCCGGCCCGCAGCTCCAGCGCGCGATTGAAGTTGACCATGGCCTTCTCCAGATCCCCCTTTTTTTTCAGGGCGACGCCGAGATTGTTGTAGGCCTCGGGGAATTCCGGCTTCAGCTCCACCACCCTGGCGTATTCCTGGACCGCCGCGTCGTAGTCTCTCCGGATCTCCAGGTCGATCCACCCGAGAAGGGTTCTCGCCTCCGCGTGGTTTGGGGCTATAGCCAGGGCCTGCCGTACATAAAGCTCCGCGGCCTGGGCCTCGCGCAGCCTGAGAGAAGCGATCGCCAGGAGAAGATGAAGGTCCGCTTCCTTGGGATAACGCTTCGCGAGATCCTCAAGAACTGCCTTGGCCTCCCTGGCCTTCCCCTCCGCTACATATTGCTTAGCTTGCCCCCACCGGCTCTCTTCCGGGAGCGACGAGGCCGCCTGCCCGCAGGCAACGGAAAAAACTATCCCCAAGAGCCCTGTAAGACACCAGCCCCAGGCCCTTAACATCTATTTCCACATCTCGTCAGGGATCTGGTCCTTTTTTCCTTCGTCGATGAGCTTGTCGTGGCGAAAGGCCTGCCTCAAGCCGATCCAGGTGAAAAAGAGGACTAGCAGAAGCATCCCCACGATGGGAATGTTATCGGGCTTGGTGACGATCTCCAGGAAATTCGCTAAACCGCTGGTTTCTTCCATATTGCTTAAGCACCTGTAATAGCGGGATTTTGTGAGAATATTAGAAATTGCCGGTGAAGTCAACGCGGCTGGACTTATTTCGTGGTTTGTGGCAATAGAATCGTCTAATACTCAGGGACCGGCATCGTCCAAAGGAGAAAGATGAAGATTCGCCGCCTTTTTCTCGAATACGCTTTTTTCGCGCGGGTCTCGATCGCTCTGGCTGCGGCCCTGGCGGGAGGGCTATTCTTCCTCACTCCGACTGCAACCGAGGGATGCCCTCTGGTCATCAGCGCCGGGCCCAAGCAGGGTCTGCAGGCGATGATGGGAGGCTACTGCCGCATCAACGGGGCGACCAATCCTGCGGCCCCTATGACCGGCCCCCACGTACGACGAAGAGCCTTTATCACCAACAGCGACGGCGACAGCATCTCCATTATCGATCGGGATACCTACAAGGTCGTAAAAACGCTTCAGGTGGGCGACTACCCCCACCACATGATCGTTTCTCTGGACGGCCGCTACCTCTATGTCGGCAACACCCACTCGGACACCGTATCCGTGCTGGATCTGGCGACTGAGGCGATCGTCAAGACCGTTCCGCTCCTCGATCCCTACAACCTCTATTACAGCCCCGACCGCAAGCTGCTGGTAACCACCTGCACGCGCCTGGGACGGGTCGAGGTCCACGCCGTCGATGAATGGAGCGAGATCACCAAGGCCGCGGGATGGAAGCGCCTGGCCCAGATCCCGACCGGCAAGGACCCCAATCACTTCGCCTTCAGCCCGGACGGCCGCTTCATGTACGTGAGCAACGAATACTCGCACCAGCTTTCCGTTCTCGACTTGCAGGGGCATAAAGTCATCCGGCAGCTCAACCCCGGCCGCCGTCCCGTGGATGTATCTTTGGCGCCCGGAGGGAAAATGCTTTTCGTAGCTGTCTATGGCGAAGGGCGGGTCACGGCCTATGACACGGAGAGCTTCAAAGAGCTGGATCGAATCCCAACCGGAACCGGCGCTCACGGCATGGCTATGAGCGTCGACGGAAAGACCCTCTTTGTCTCCAACCGCGACGCCTCGTCGGTCTCGGCGATCGACGTCGCCACTCGGAAAGTAACGCAGAACTTCTCCGTCCCGCAGGGTCCGGACATGCTCGAGGTGACGCCGAACGGCCGGGAGCTCTGGGTCACCAGCCGCTACGGGGCGAGCGTGAATGTAATCGAGCTCTCTACAGGCAAGATGGCCCGGCGCATCCGCACCGGGGCGGCCCCGCATGGGATCGTTCTGGTCGACCTGGCCATTCCGCAGTAAATCTCCTACCAGCCCACCGGCGTCTTAAGACAACCGGCAATTTCCGCCGAATCAGAGAAGTAGCGGTAAGCTCGAAAAAGGCTGTTTCCCGGTCCATCTCCCTCGTAAGGCGCAAAGTACGGGCAGATATATTCCCAAACTATCTCTCCCTCCTTCGTAACCTCGAAAACTCTCCCCATCTGTCCTTCGCAAATCAGGGTGTTCCCGTTGTCAAATCGCTGTGCCCCGCTGATGTTTGGACTAAAAAAGGTCCAGGTTGGTGAACCACGGTATTCCCACCTGGTCTCGCCTGTGTTGGGATCCAGCTCAATAACCCGAGAATAAGGATTGATCGGCCTATGGATACCGTTGGCGAAGAAGAGAATATTTCCGTTTGGAAGCAAGGTGCAATCGTGCTGGTGTCCCCAGGAATCGTCGCGTCTTTCCCAGCGGAACCGTCTCGTCGCGCGATCTACAATGGCGATGAGATTCAATCTTCGA
>JACPDC010000207.1 GCA_016184235.1 Deltaproteobacteria bacterium
CAGGGGGCGTGGGCGTGCGAGCAGCACATGGACGAGATCGCCAAGCGGCTGGGAATGGACGCGGTCGAGCTGCGGCTGAAAAACATCTTCGTGGACGGCGACCTCGCCTATTGGGGAGAGCAGCTGCACAGCGTGGGATTGAAAGAGACCCTGATCAAGGCGACGCAGGCGATCGAATGGGGAAAGAAGCAGCCGGGCGCCAAGCCGACGATCAAGCGCGGCAAAGGCTTCGCCTGCATCTCCAAGCCCACGCGCACGCCCACCATGTCGCGGGCCGGGGTCCTGGTCAACGGCAAGGGCGAGATCTCGGTGCTGGCCGGGACCGTGGAGATCGGCCAGGGATGCTCGACGATCCTCTCCCAGGTGGCGGCCGAAGAGCTCAAGGTGCCGATCGAAAAAATCCGCATGGCTCCATTGGACACCGATGTGATCCCCTTTGACGCCTCGACGACCTCGAGCCGGAGCACCTACCACATGGGCAACGCCGTGCGGCGCGCCTCTATCGAGGTCCGGGAAAAGCTCGCGGAGATGGCAAGCCCCATGCTCGAAGCGAAAAGACAGGACCTGGCCGTCGCCGACGGCAAGGTCTTTCTCAAAGAGCCTCAGATGACCCTCTCCTTCGGCGAGATCGTGCGGCGCAAGCTCGGCAACGAAGGGGTCGTGCGGGGCGACGGCTCCTACACCTACGAGATCGGAAAAGATCTCGATCTAGAGACCGGCCACAGCGATCACGCCTCGGCCTTTTACATGTATGCCACCCAGGCCGCCGAGGTGGAGGTGGACGAGGAGACCGGACGGGTGCGGCTGCTGCGCATGGCCGCAGCGCACGACGTCGGCAAGGCGATCAACCCGCTCAACTGCGCCGGCCAGATAGAGGGCGGGCTGGCCATGGGAATCGGCTCCGCTCTGCACGAGCACCTGGTCGTCGACGACCAGGGCAGGGTGCGAAACCCGTCTTTCCTGGACTATCACCTGGCGACCTCTCTGGATGTGCCGAAATTGATCCCGATCATCGTCGAGTGCGCGGAGCCCGAGGGGCCCTACGGCGCCAAGGGATTGGGCGAGCCCGGTCTGGCCCCTACCCCTGCGGCCATCGGCAATGCCGTGGCCGACGCTCTCGGAATGAGGATCTATGATCTGCCGTTGAGCCCGGAACGGGTTTACTGGGAGATTCAGCAGAAGAGGAAAAAGACAGCCGCCTAGAATAGGGAACCGTCGAAAATCCGCACGCCTGCCAGCCGCTCGATATAACGGCCGAAGCGATACTTCATCTCCGGCCCATCCATTGGCGGCTCCTCGAGCTTTTTTCCAACCGGCTCCACCTCAAGCACCGTAAAAACGTGGCCTGGCTGCGCTACCGCGCTCGCGAAATCCCGCTTGAGGGCATCCAGTGAATCGAAGCGGTAGACCCGCTCTATTCCCATGGCCCGCGCCATCGACGCGTAGTCGTTGGCGGAGGCGTTGGGGAGCCGCGCCTCATAAGTAGAGCCGTAGCAGCGGTTGGAGACTAGAAAATGCTTGAGGTTCGGGAGATTCATCTGGCGCTCCACCATGAGCATGCCCGGATTCATGCAGAAGGCCCCGTCGCCGCTGAAGACCCATACCGGGGTCCGCGGCACGCCGAGCGCGATGCCCGCGCCGAACATCGAGGCGAGGCTCATCGACGCCTCTAGATAAAATGCCCGCTCGCTGTCGCGCGTCACCTCCCACCACATCTCGGAGCAGTTTCCCGCCGAGAGGATCACCAGCTCGCTCTTCCACCGGCCGGCGATATATTCGAAGCATTCCCTAAGCTTCATAGTCTTTCACCGCTCGCCCCTCAGGACTCCGCGCGTAAACCCTACTACGACGGGACGGCTGATGACCCGAGAATGAGCGTAAGCTGTGGAGATGACCGATACTTTCTCCGGGCTGTCCACGATCGTGTAGGGCATGCTGATCGAATCCATGAGCGGCTTGAGATAGAGCCCGTTGGAGACGTGATACTTGGCCCGGTCGCCGAGGCCGCCGCGCAGCGTGACCAGAAGCAGCAGCGGGATCTGGTAGGTGTAGTTGATTTTCGTCAGGGCGTAGACGCAGGTCATAAAGCCCGAAGCGCCCATCAGGGCGAGAGCGCCGGTGCCGCTGAAGAAGGCGCCGGAGCAGAGGCCGATCGCCGACTCCTCGCGATTCACCGGGACGTGGATGAATCTCTCATCTTTATCAAAGGCCTCGATCAGATCGGAGATCCAGGTATCGGGCAGGCTCGCCACCAGCTTGATCCCACACTTCGCCGTCTCTTCCACGATCCGGGCCGCGACGTTGGAGACTCCCTCGACCAAATTCGCCTCCTAGCTTTCTGTTGCGAACGACCCTGCCGGCCCGATCTATCGATCAGGCGCCGAAAATCTCGGCGAATCGCTTTTTGATTTCGGCGTTTCTCTTTTCGAGATCCAAAGCGTCCACGTTTAAGGCCTTCAAATCTTTCATCTGGGGCTTATCTTTCGGGTAGGTCACTTCCGGATGCCCCGTGTAGATCCCCAGGGAATCGGCCAGGAGCTGCTGCACCTCCCTGGTAAACAGGAAGTCCGTGAACAGCTTCGCGGCGTTGGGGCGGGGGGCATCTTTGGCAATGGCGGTCGGAGAGATGACCAGCGGGATCCCCTCCTTCGGGTAGACGACCCTGACGGGGTTTCCTTCCTTGAAGCTCTTATAGAAGATGTACTCCGTTCCATTCGCCGCCACAGACCGCTCTCCCGAGGCCACGACGCTGGCCGTGTCATCGGCGGATTGAACCAGGTGCAGCTTGTTTTTGGCCAACTCCTTGAAGTAGTCCCAATCGTAGAGCTGCAGGAGGGCCAGGACATGGGTCATGATAATTCCGCTGTAGCCGGGATGCGCGGTGACGATTTTACCCCTCCACTTCGGGTCGAGAAGATCTTTCCAGGTGTTCGGCGCGTCTCTATCCGCGACCAGGCGGGGGTTGTATGCAATGGTGGAGAGCGTGGCTCTCATGGAGTAGTGGAACCCCTCGCTATCCTTGAAGCTGGCCGGGAACCGCTCTACCCCTCCGGGCGTATACTTCATCAACAGGCCCTTGCTTTTGAGCAGCACGAAGTGACCGCCGTCCGAAGTGTGGATCACATCGGCGTTCTTTATTCCCGCCGAGATCTCCTGCATAAATCTCGTTAGAACTCTCTGCGAACCTGAGCGATGGACCTCGACATCGATTCCTCCATACTGAGTCTTAAATATCTGGGCCAACTTGGAGGACGTCGGCAAGTCCATTCTGCGCCCAGGAATGAGCCCCGTAGCCCAGGGAGATGAACAGGACGCCTAAACAGAGTGTCTTTCTCATTTTTTCGCCCCTCCTTTAGCTTTCCCTTGCGACGCGGAAATACATCTCGGCCAGCGCCGGCTCCAGGGCCCGCGAGGCCTCGATCTCTTGTTCAATTCCCGGCCTCAATCTCTTCAGCGATCCCGCCGCCAAACCCAGAACCTCTTCCTCGCGCATTTTCGCGAGCCGGCCGCCCTCCACCACCACCTCGCCGTCCACGATCACCGTGTCCACCGAACTCCCGTTCTCGCACAGGGCGAGCTGGTGGAGGACGTTGTTGAGGGGAGTGAAGGCGGGCGTGTCTGAGCGGAGCAGGACAAGGTCGGCAAGCTTCCCGGGGGCGAGCATCCCGGCCTCCAGCCCCAGGGCCCTCGCCCCTTCCCGCGTCGCCATGCGGAGCGCCTGCGGAGGCGTCGTCCACTTCTTGAAATCGGCCGAGCGCGGATTGTGAATCAGGGTCGCCAGCCGAATGGCGTCGAACATGTTCTGGCCGTCATTGGAGGTCGCCCCGTCGGTCCCAAGAGCCACGTGAACCCCCGCGGCCAGGAATTGCGGCAGCGGGGCGAGGCCGCTGCCGAGCCGCAGATTGCTGGCGGGATTGTGCACGGCGGTGGCGCCGCTGCCGGCGAAAAGCTCGACATCGCTCTCTTCGATCCAGATCGAATGGGCCAGCGAGAGGTTCGGCCCGAGCGCGCCGATCGATTCCAGATGCCGGAGAAGCGAAGTCCCGTAAAGCCTGCGGCCCATCACCTTTTGGGATTTTGTCTCGGCGAGGTGCATGTGGAGAGGGAGCCTCATCCGCCGCGCTATCTCCGCCGCCCCTTTTAGAAGCCCGTCCGTGCAGCGCTGGACGCCGGAGGGGCCGGGACAGCAGGTCGTCATCTTCTCGGGATCGTGATGCTCGGAGATGAACGACTCGCATTCCTCCAGCCAGGCGCGGCCCTCCCGCGTCTCGCTCCGGCTCATGCGCCGGATGTCGGGCAGCAGCCCCGCCGCCGGCTTCTCCAGCGGCACCGTCTCCTCGAGGCTCTTGTCCGCGATGGTGAGGGCGACCACGTGGCGCAGCCCGATATCGCGCATGGCGCGGATCGCCTCTCCCGCCCCCATGAACGGAACGGCCTGGTTGCCGAAGAAATGGTCCAGCACCGTCGTCGCGCCCGTCTTCAGCATCTCCATGGCGCCGAGCAGCGCGCTCGCGTAGAAGTCTTCTCCGGTCATCGGCCGCAGCGCGGCGCGCCAGTAGATCCTCCAGATCTCCAGGGGGCTGGCCGCAAACAGCCCGCGGAAGAGATTGGCCGGCGAGTGGCAATGGGCATTGACGAGACCCGGGATCGCGATGAAGCGGCTGCCGTCTATTACCCGGTCAAAAGAGCCGGACGGCGCCTTGGCCGAAGGCCCTACGTAGCTCAGCCGCCGCCCGTCGACGACCAGGGCCCCGTCCCCGATGATCTGATTCTGGTCGTTTAGCGTGACGAGAAGGACATGCTCGATAAGCAACGTCATGGGCGGCGTCTGTCGAGATTGCGATTAGGCGAAGCCCATCTTCCGGCCCCAGGTTTCGGGCTCCCTTAAAAAATCCAGAATCTGTATGCTCGCCTTGTCGCTGAAGTACTTCTTGGCGAGCCCGGTGCTCAGCACGTCGTCCCAGTTCACCAGGACATGGAGCTTGATGTCGTGCTTGGCCAGCGTGTCCTTGCCCTCGTGCAGCCCCAGGCGGTCCGAGCCGTATTCAAAGATGCACAGGCAATGAGTGATCTTGGCGCCCTCGGCGCGGATGCCGATATTGAATCGCACTTTGCTCAATCCGTCCGTGATCAGATCTTCGACGAGCAGCACCCGCTGCCCCGCATTCAGCACGCCTTCGATCTGCTTGGTCTGGCCGTAGCCCTTGGGATTCTTGCGCACGTAGATCATCGGCTTGTGGATTTTGTGCGAGACGAAGGCGGCATAGGGGATGCCCGCGGTCTCGCCGCCGGCCACGACATCGACGGCGTCCAGACCGATCTCGCTCTCCACCGCTTGCGCCATTTGGTCGATGATCGCGTCCCTGACATCGGGAAAAGAGAGCAGCTTGCGGCAATCGATGTAGACCGGCGAGATCCTGCCGGAGACGAAGACAAAAGGCCGCTCTTTGTAGACCTGGATCGATTCGGTCTTTAAGAGCATCTCGGCGATGGCGAGCTTCCAGTTCTCAGGTGTCTTGCTCATCCGGCGGCCTCCGTAGCGAAGTAGCAGAGCTATAACACAGCATGTTTTCTTTGCCAAGAAAATTTCACTCAAACGAAGAGAGGGTCCTCTCTATCCTCTTGGCTCACCGTCTCGTCGGCTGGAAGGTTCGTTCGGGGACCCGCCGCTCGCGCCGAAGGCAATAGGGTCGCTCGGTGGCTCACCTCGCGCGGCCAAAGCAATAGTTTGGTGGGTTCTTTGGACCGTTTACGCTCGATGCTTTGGGCTTGCTCAGCAAACCCCCTCGCTCTTGGGCGACCGAGGGGAGCGCGAGTGAGGCTGCGGACGTCCGACTCGAAAGCTTCGGTTTAAGCAGAGGTCCATCGGCCGCAGCCGAGAGCGCGCTCCCCGAGGAGCCCTTTTCCAAATTTCCGCAAAACTGGTAATATATTTTTCCACGGCGATGAACCTCACCATCAACAAAGAGCGGCTGCTGCATGACCTGAACGCGGTCTCCAGGATCGGCATCGGCGACCAC
>JACPDC010000208.1 GCA_016184235.1 Deltaproteobacteria bacterium
ATCCCAGCGCGCAGCCGTCCTTGCGCGGATCCGATCCGCCCATGAGCGTGCCGTACTCCGGATGGATCAGGATTCCCTGGGCGCCGCCGAAATTGGCCTCTCTCAGGACTGCGTGGCCCATTTGCTTTAGCGCCCTGCGCGCCCCGGCCCCGATCCCTTCTTCCAGCGCCGCGTCCAATCCTTCCAGGTGATTCACCCGCGGCGCCTCCATGGCCTCCTGAATCGTCATGCCGAAGTCGATGATGTTGGCGAGAACCTGCACCTGCCCTTGAGGCTGCATATGGGCGCCGGTGACGCCGAAGACCATAAACGGCCTGCCGTCCTTGAACACCATGGCGGGCATGATCGTATGAAAAGAGCGCTTGCGCGGCGCCACACAGTTGGGATGAGCCGGATCCAGGGAGAAGAGCTTGCCCCGGTTCTGCAGCATGACCCCGGTGTCGCCGCCGACCAGGCCGCAGCCGAAATTTTCAAACAGGCTGTTGATGAAGGAAACCGCGTTCCCGTCCCTGTCGACGGCGCAGAAATACTGGGTATCGCCGGCGATGGGTCCGAGTCCGGGCCGGTAGCTCCCGGCGCGCCGCGGATCGATCTCTCTCGCCCGTTCCGCCGCGTAGGACTTGCTCAGCAGCCTTTCCACCGGGACAGGGGCGAATTCAGGGTCGGCCAGGTAGCGGTCCCGATCCGCGAAGGCGAGCTTCTTGATTTCGATCAAGGCGTGCAGATAGGCGACGCTGTTGTGACCGAGGGCGGCGGGGTCGAAGCCCTCCAGCATGTTCAGCATCTCAAGCACGGTGATCCCCTGCGTGTTGGGCGGCATTTCGTACACCTCGTAGCCGCGATAGGAGGTGCGGATCGGCTTCACCCAGGTGGACTCGTGCTCGAGGAAATCTCTCACGGACAGCAGGCCGCCGTTTTTTTGCGAGAATCTGACGATTTCCTCGGCAAGCTCCCCGCCGTAGAAGAGCTCCTTTCCCTGATCGGCGATTTTTCTCAGGCTCTGCGCGAGCTTTTTTTGCCGGAAGATCTCTCCCGGCCTCGGCGCCTTGCCGTTGATCAGATAGTTGGCGGCGGAGTTCGGATGGGCGGCGAGCTTGGCCCTGGACTTGGCCCATTCGTGCGCGGTTTTTTCGCTTACTGGAAAACCCTCTTCGGCGTAGCGGATCGCCGGCTGCAGCAGCTCTTTCAAGCTTCGCGTGCCGTATCTCTCCGCAACCGTGGCCCAGCCATGCAAGGCCCCGGGGACAGTGACGGGCAGCATTCCCGTATCCGGGATGCGCGTCAGGTTTTTCTCCCTGAAGCAGTCGAGCGCCGCCGCGTCAGGGGCCCTGCCGCTGGCATTAAGCCCTTTCAGCTCCTTTTCCTTGGCCAGATAGAGCAGGATGAAGGCGTCCCCGCCGATGCCGGTGGACATCGGCTCGGTTACGTTCAGCACCGCCGCCATCGCGACCGTCGCGTCAACGGCATTGCCGCCGCGCTGGAGCGCTTCGAGCCCCGCCTGTGTGGCCAACGGCTGGGAAGAGACCGCCATGCCGTTGGCGCCCAGGGGCATCGAGCGCTTAGCAGAGAATATTTTTTTCATCTCTCAACCCCGCGCGAGACCGAGACCCAGGAGGAGAGCTATCTGGCCGAGGGTCGCGTTGATTTTCAGCAGCAGGAACCACCTCTTCCAGAGCGCCAGCAACGGCTCCGGCCATGCTTCGACAGGCTCAGCACGGGACTTCGAGTGAGCCTCAGTCGAACTCTGAGCAGAGTCGAACCGGGCCTCGAGATCCGCTTTGGCCCGCGCGGTGTGAGAGGCGATTTCCGGCGCGTACTTAAGCGCCTGCAAGAAGTGATGGAAGACCATGGCCAGAAACAGGAAGAGCTTCAGCGAAAGAACCGTGGTGTAGCCCGCGCCCAACTCAAACCCGCTCCCCGCCCCGCGTAAGACAAGATTGAAAAGCCCCGTGATCAGCACGAAGGTCATGGCGATCCAGGAGAGGGCCTCGAGCGACCTGCGCCCGCTGTTCAGGGCCTGGATGCCTGCGCCCGCCGGCAGGGTGCGGACAGCCGGGCCGAAGACAAAGAGAAAAAAAGCGATCGCTCCGACCCACAGGGCGAGCGAAACGACGTGGAGCCAGAGATTCACGGTGGAAAGATGAACGAGGAGATTCACGTCGATCCCTACAGGCAGCCCCTGGATTACCATTCGAATCGGCTTTTTGCAATGCGGCGGGAAAAGCCCTTGAAATGACTGTATGGCTGTGTTAGCAAAGACGATAAATTAAAAACGGCGGGGTCATCCTAATGATGAGTTGGTTGCCAGAGAACGTATCCACTTTCGGCGGAGAGATCGACTCTCTCTTTTATCTGATCTATTACATCACCGGGGCGGTCTTTATCCTGGTCACAGTCCTGATGATTCTCTTTCTTATTCTTTACCGCCGCCGCGAGGGGCGCCGCGCCACCTACTCTCATGGCAACACCGCGCTGGAGATCACCTGGACCGTGATTCCGGCGATCATTTTGCTGGTGTTGTCGTTCATGAGCGTTTCCTCGTGGGGCCGGATCAAGGCCCACGCCCCGCCCGCCGACGTTCAGGTGCAGGTGACCGCGAAGCAATTCAACTGGGAAATCCTTTATCCGGGCCCGGACGGAAAGTTCGGCACGGCGGACGACTATCAGATCGACAACGACCTGCATGTCCCGGTGAGCAAGGTCGTGCACGTCATTCTCAAGTCCAAAGACGTCATCCACAGCTTCTTCCTGCCCAACCTGCGGCTGAAGCAGGACTCGCTTCCGGGACGGGACATCCTGGTCTGGTTCGAAGCGACCAAGCCGGGAAAGTATGAGCTCCCGTGCGCGGAGTTGTGCGGCTTCGGCCATTCCGGGATGCGCGGCTGGCTCTATGTGCATGCCCCCGAAGAATACCAGAAATGGGTAAAAGAAAACTGGCCTCAAGGACAGAAATAACGTTAATCGTTATTAGTTGCTCGTTATTCGATTAACGGATAACGAATATGCGAGTGACGATCATGCAAGTATGCGGATAACGATTACACGAATAACGAATACACGATATCGAGAGGTAAAAAAAGATGAGCGATCCTGTAGCGGCTGACGCGGCCCATGCCCATCACGGGGAACCGGGCTTCTGGCGCACCTATGTCTTCTCGACCGATCACAAGATGATCGGGCGGCAGTTCCTCTTTTTGGGTCTCTTCATGCTGGTCCTGGGCGGACTCATGGCGATGATGATCCGCTGGGAGCTGGCCTGGCCGGAGACGGCGGTGCCGGGGCTTGGCTGGCTGCCGGAACCTTATTTTTACGACGGCATTATCCCGCCGCAGACTTACAACATGCTCTTTACCATCCATGCCACTCTTATGATCTTCTTCGTGGTCATGCCGATCATGGTCGGCTGCTTCGGCAACTTTTTGATCCCGCTCATGATCGGCACCAGAGACATGGCCTTTCCGAAGCTCAACATGCTCTCTTTTTGGGTGGGGCTGGTCGCGGGTCTGGTGATGCTGGCCGGTTTTTTTGTCCCGGGCGGCCATGCGGCCTCCGGATGGACGGCGTACGCAACGCTCTCGGCGAAGGCCGCCTACACCGGGGTGGACTGGGGACAGAACCTTTGGATCATCAGCCTGATGATTCTCGGCGCTTCGTCGCTGATGGGTTCGATCAATTATATCACCACGATCATCAACATGCGCGCCCCGGGCATGACTTATTTCCGCATGCCGCTGACGATCTGGTCTCTCTTTATCACCGCCATTTTGCTGTTACTGGCTCTGCCGGAGTTGACCGCCGCGCTTGCCATGCTGCTGTTTGATCGCACGCTGGGGACGAGCTTCTTTCTTCCTGAAGGTGGGGGCGAGCCGCTGCTCTGGCAGCACATGTTCTGGTTCTTCGGCCATCCGGAGGTCTACGTCCTGGTTTTGCCGGCCATGGGAGTCACTTCCGATATCCTCTCTACTTTTTCCCGCAAGCCGATCTTCGGCTACCATGCCATGGCCTTCTCCATGATCTCCATCGCCTTTCTCTCCTGGGTGGTCTGGGGCCACCACATGTTCGTCAGCGGCATGAATCCCT
>JACPDC010000209.1 GCA_016184235.1 Deltaproteobacteria bacterium
TGGCTGGACTATTTCGGCGCGGACGAGACCGAGGCGCTCCTAAAGGCCAACAACCAGGAGCCGTTCTTAACCCTGCGCGCCAACCGCTTGAGAGGAGAGAGAACGGCGCTGCTGGAGCTGCTGCGCGCAAAGGGCTTCGATGCCGAGGCGGCCCCCTGTGCCCCTCAAGGGATACGTTTAAAGCAGGGCTCCGCCCCAGACCGGCTGCCCGGTTTTGAGCAGGGTCTGTTCCAGGTCCAGGGGGAGGCCTCCCAACTCATCGCCCATATTCTCGACCCCCGGCCCGGGGAGAGAATACTTGATGGCTGCGCCGCGCCAGGAGGGAAAACCACGCATATCGCCGAATTGATGGAAGACCGGGGAGAGATCATAGCGACGGACCTATCGGCACAGGGGCTTGAGAAGTTGAAGCAAAATATGCGAGGGTTAGGTATTAAGTCGGTAAAACCCTTCCTCGTTGATCTCCAGAGAGGGTTAACCGGGGCGTTGGCCGCGCCCTACGATCGCATCCTCATCGATGCCCCCTGCAGCGGTCTGGGGACCTTGCGCTCGCATCCCGAGGCAAAGTGGCACAGAGAGGAAAGAGACATTCGGCGTCTGAGTAAGTTACAGAAAAAGATCCTCGGGCGGGCGGCCGGCTATCTCAAGGCGGGCGGGGTCTTGGTCTATTCGACCTGCACCCTTACCCGAGAGGAGAACGAGGAAGTCGTGGAGGATTTTCTCGACCGTGAAAAAAACTGGGTCTTGGAGAGCGTTGAAGGCTATCTGCCCCGCGAGGCACGGCATCTCATCCGTGGAAAATATTTCCTGGCGCTGCCGCACAGGCACGACACCGACGGCTTTTTTGCCGCGAGACTGCGGAAAGATCTCTAGGCAAAGACGATGAAAATTGCCCCATCTATTCTATCCTCCGATTTCAGCCGCTTGAAGGATGAGATTCAGGCGGTGGAAAGCGCCGGCGCCGATTGGCTCCACGTCGATGTGATGGACGGCCACTACGTGCCGAATATCACCATCGGCCCGGTGGTCGTGGAGTCGATTCGCAAGGTGACCCGCCTGCCGCTCGATGTCCACCTGATGATCACCGATCCGGACAAGTACGCCCCGGAGTTCATCAAGGCCGGCGCCGACTGGGTCTCGATCCACCCGGAGACCTGCAGGGAGCCCGGGGCGACTCTCAAAAAGATCCGCGACTTCGGCGCCAAGGCGTCTGTCGCGGTGAACCCGGATGTCCCGCTTGAGAAGGTCGAGGCTTACTTCCCGGATATCGACATGATCCTGATGATGACGGTTTTTCCCGGCTTTGCCGGACAGGCCTTCATAGAGGATGTGCTGCCCAAGATCACCGCGGCCAGGCGGCAGATTAAAGAAAACGGCCTCTCGGTCCTCGTGGAGGCTGACGGCGGCATCAAGGCGGACAACATCGGCAGGGTAGTGAACGCCGGGGCCGAGGTCATCGTGTCCGGCTCCGGCATTTTTAAGACACCCGACTACGCAGAGACGATCGGGATGATGCGAAACGCTGTTGGAAAAGAATGAGGGAGACTTTGAGCGCTGTTGTTTTTCTTACTGCGTGTGTTAAGTTGTATTCTCTCGCCGGTTACTCGATTCAACCATTAACGAGTAACGAATAACTAAAGCGAAGCGTCGGGGCGTGGCTCAGCTTGGTAGAGCGCACGGTTCGGGACCGTGAAGTCGCTGGTTCAAATCCAGTCGCCCCGACCATTTTTTCTCTTAACTCAGCTCTCCTATTGTAAAGTCAGCAGCACCAGGATCTCGCCTTGTCCCTCTTTAAGCGGCTCCAGGGCCTTTCCTACAATAGTGCCTGGACGATGGATGGGAGTCCCGTTCATTTCAATCGGCGTCGAGCGCATGGCGTAACCCGCAGTGTCGCTGCTCACCAATAGGTCTCCCACCGAAATTGGCCCGAATTGGGCGTCGGCCTTCACCTTGACCCGCCCGCTGTGAGCCACCTTGGCTTTATCATCCCCAGCTTCGCCGAGGATGATCCCAGGCTGTGAAGAAACGACTCCCGCTATCCTGGTGTCGTAGGACTGAGAGGAGGGGAGAACCCGATTGTTTTCCACCGGATCAATGACCACAACCGTTCCAGGCGCTAACCGGACCGGAGTCCGAACCCACTCGGCCACGTCCTGATACTTGGCACCGATGTTGCCATCCACCGTGAGGTCACCCGTTATCTTGGCACCACCAGCAACATGGAGCTTGGATGTGGGACTCGCCGTCCCGATGCCCACGTTGCCGGTAGCTGTCACGACAAGCCTGTCCGTATCACTGGTTCCCGTCCTGATATGAAAACCATCCGTAGTTGAAGACCCTAGGATGGACGCCCGGCGAGTTCCACCGCTATCGTTCCATCCAATCGCGCTCCCTAATCCAGTCCCCTGTCCTAAACTCAGTCCGTACTGCGGAACCGTTGTCCCGATCCCGACTTTGCCCGCCGCGGTAATCCTCATGCGTTCCGCGCTGCCGGGCGCAAAAACCAGAAACTCTTTGGCTGTCCCCGTTGTTTCCAAGGCGCACGCGTATGGCAGCGTGAGGTGTCCAGAGCTGTTGCATTTAAGCTTCAGCCCTGAGCCGGTATCCGCGTCGTTCTGAACATTTAAAAAAATGTACGACTGCGAGTCCGGCATCCGCTCGATATTGGAAACCAGAATCCCTACGGCGCTATTCTGGCTCCCATACACGTGTAACGGAGCAGTCGGATTCCCGGTCCCAATGCCGACATTGCCGCTGCTAGGGAACGTGTTTGTTTGGGCATGGGACACCGAGACTCCGCTCAACACCGTAAGGCAGATCACAAACCATACTTTAAAGAG
>JACPDC010000210.1 GCA_016184235.1 Deltaproteobacteria bacterium
ACGTCGCCGGAATGGCAGTGCTTGAGCAGCCGGGCCCGGCTCGCGCCCAGCGCGTTTGCGGCAAAGAGAAAGACCGCCGTCGGCAGAACCCCGCACATGCTGATATCTTCCTCCTCGACGGTTTTAAGCAGACCCGGCGGGTCTTGGGCCAGAACCCGCTCCAACGCCATCCGGTCGAGCCTTTCGGTCTCCTTGGGCGAGAGGTAGTGGCTCAAGTCGCTGCTGGCAAGGATGAGAATTTTTCTCTCCGCGGAGCTTTCCGCTTGGTAAAGGCGCGCTATCGCCTGTCCCAGGGTCCTACACTCCTTCTCGGAGAGGTAGGAGAGGGCGATGGGCAGCAAGGTGAATTCTTCGAGCACGCTTTGGAGAAACGGGACCTGGACTTCGATGCTGTGCTCCTTGAGGTGAGGCCGTTCGTCCTTTTCCAAAAAGTCGACCTCGCCCGCCAGCATCTCCTCGAGCTCCCGGTCGATGGCGATCTTTCCCAGCGGCGTCTCCCAGTACTCAGCCGGGCTCAACGCCGCCTTCGCGCCCATGCCCCGGTGATTCACCCCGATAAGAACAACGCGCCGGACATCCTTCACCACCGCCGCATAAAAATGGGCGGCGCAGGGACCCGAGTAGACATAGCCGGCATGGGGGACCATCCCCCCGAGCAAGGCGGGCGAGGGAGAGCTTTTTCCCCTGGGGCCCAGAGGGCTCGCGACAAAAGAGTCCTCCAGCACCCTCTTCAGCTCTTCGGCGCTCGCGGGATAGAACGACCCCGCTACCGCGGCAGGCCTGACGTGTTCCATGATTCGTTATTGGTTACTGGTTATTGGTTATTCGCTGTTGTCTTCCTCGAATAACGATTAACGAATCACGAGTAACGAGCTAGGGCGCGGCGATCTCCACCTGGAGGACGCCGATCCCCTCGATCTCCCCCTCGACCTTGTCTCCGGGCTTTAAGAAAAACGGCGGCACCCGGGCAAAGCCCACGCCCGAGGGAGTGCCGGTGCTGATGATCTCGCCCGGCTCGAGCGTCATGCCGCTCGATAGCGACTCGATGGTGGTGGCGATGTCGAAGATCATGTTGTCGGTATTGTCATCCTGCATGACCTCGCCGTTCACCCGGCAGCAGAGCCTGAGCTTCTGCGGGTCGGGAATGGCGCTCTTGTGCACGATCCACGGCCCGAGCGGACAGTAGGTATCGAGGGACTTGCCCTTGAACCACTGGCCGTGCCTGCGCTGCAGATCGCGCGCGGTCATGTCGAGGCAGATCGTGTAGCCGAAGATATAATCGTAGACCTTTTCTTTGGGGATGTCTCTCCCCTTCCTGCCCATGACCACCGCCAGCTCGATCTCGTAATCGAGCTTCTCCGTCGCCTCGTGGTGCACGACTTTTCCCAGATGGCCGACGACCGCGGTGGCCGGCTTGGTGAAGAAAACCGGCGCCTCCGGGTACTTGAGCTCTATGGAGCGGGCCCGGGCCCCTTCCTCGATGTGCTCTTTGTAATTCACGCCGAGAAGAATGACGTTCTTTCTCGGCCAAGGGATCGGAGAGAGGATCTTAACCTGGTTGACATTCCACAGGGCGCCGGCGCGACGAAGCCTTTTGAGCCCTTCGCCATCCTGCTTGCCGACATAGCCGGCCGCCTTTTTTGCCGCGCCGAGCGCCTTGCCGCCCCCCTCGATGAAGGCCTGCATGCTTTTGAGATAAGCCGGCGAGCCGCCTTTGAGATAACGCTTGTTGACCTCGGCCAGATCGATGACCTGATCCTCCGGGGCGATGAGACCCAATCGGTTCTCACCCTTTCGCGCAAAAGTTAACAATCGCATTCTTTCCTCCTTAGTCTTAGTGTTAAACACCGATGGCGAGCAGCGAGGCCGCGTTCCCGCCGGCGATCTTTTCCTTATCCCTGGCGTCGATCTTGAGGGCGCCGACGCTCTTGCAGGGCTCGGGATCGCCCATGTCGAAGGGGTAATCGCTCCCCAAGAGCACGCGCTCGGCGCCGAAATTTTGCACCAGATATTCGAGCGCCATCGGGCTGTGGGCTATGGTATCGAAGTAAAAGAGCTTGACGTATTCACCCGGCGGCCGGGAGATTTTTCCCTGGCAGGCCTTGATGGCCCGGTAGCCGCGATCCATCCGGCCCCACGTGTAGGGCAGAAAACCGCCGGCGTGGGCCAGGCAAAACTTGAGCCGGGGAAATCTGTCGAGCACGCCGCCGAAGATCAACTTGGCAAAGGCGAGCGAGGTCTCGGCGGGATTGCCGATGAGATTGAAGAGGTAATGATCTTTCATGCGCTCGGCGCCGACCCCGTTGGTGGGATGAACAAAGACGAGCGCGTCGAGCGCCTGGGCCGCCTCCCAGAAGGGGTCGAAGCCGGGATCGTCGAAGTAGCGGCCGCCGATATTGGAGCCGATCTGCACGCCGCGCAGCCCGAGCTTTTTCATCGCCCGCTCCAGCTCCCCGGCCGCCTTGCGCGCGTCCTGCATCGGCACCGTGGCCATGGCGACGAAACGCCGGGGCTCCCTTTTCACCGCCGCGGCGAACTCGTCGTTCATCCAACGGGCGAATTCCAGCCCTGCTTCGGGCTCCATCCAGTAAAAGAGAAAGGAGTTCTGCACCGACAGCACCTGCATGTCCATGCCCGCGCGCTGCATGATCCGCCAGCGCAGATCCAGGTCGTGAAATTCGTCGCGAAACGGACCGAACAGGCGCTTGCCGTCGCGGTGGAGCAGCTCGCGCCCGGTTTCGTCCTGGGAGATCTCCAGCTTGTAGCGCTTGCCGATCTCCTTGGCGACTCTCAAGCTCTCCCTCGGCAGATAGTGCGCGTGAATGTCGATGTTCATGTAGGAGAGGGGGCAAATATTGTCAAGCAATGGGTTCGCTCGGGGACTCGCCTCGCGCGCCGAAAGCAATAGACCTGTGGGTTCTTTGAACCTGCACGACTGGTGCTTTCGGCTTGCTCAGCGAGCCCCCTCGCTTTCCGGGGCGACCGAGGGGAGCGCGAGTGAGGCTGCGGACGTCCGACTCGAAAGCTTCGGTCTGAGCAGAGGTCTATCGGCCGCAGCCGAGAGCGCGTTTCCCGAGGGAGCTATTGCATCGATCTTGAGAGACGCCTCCGGCGGTCAGCACCACGCCGTATTATCCCCTTTCCTCCTTCACCCAGGGCAGCACCGCGACGGCGGCGAGGACCACGGCGGCGAGCGACATCCAGGCGAGGCGGTAAGAGCCGGTCTCGTCCACCACGAAGCCGAAGATCGGCGGCAGGACGACGATGCCGAGAAAGGCCCCGGTATTGCTGAGCCCGATGGCGAGCCCCGCGATCCGGGAGCCGGCCAGCTCCGACACGAAGGCCAGGTAGAGGCCGTTCCAACCGAGAAGGGTGAGCCCCAGGAGAGCGACCACCAACCAGACCAGCCCATGAGGGGTCTCGGGCGAGAAGAGCGATGTCCATAGCGTCATGAGGACGGCGAGGAAGCCGACCACGAGCAGGGTGGGTTTGCGCCTGCTGCCAAAGAAGCGGTCG
>JACPDC010000211.1 GCA_016184235.1 Deltaproteobacteria bacterium
AGATCCCGTTGGAGAGCTCCTCGGGGAGCATCGGGATCGCCCGGTCCGGAAAATAGACGCTCGTCCCTCTCTGATAGGCCTCCCGGTCCAGGGCGGTCGAGGATTTCACATAATGGGCGACGTCGGCGATCGAGACGTGGAGAAGATAGCCGCCGTTTTTTCTTGCGACGCTCACCGCGTCGTCGAAATCGCGCGCCTGCTCGCCGTCGATGGTGACGATGGAAAGAGGACGGAGGTCCCTGCGGGACTGCGACTCCGAGGCGGCGATCGTCCTCGGGCATTGAGCGGCATCGCGCCGCGTCTCCTCGGCGAACGAGGTGGGCAGGCCGAAGCGAAAGATCACTGCCTGGCTCTGCACCTCCGGATCGTCGGGGTCTCCGAGGGTCTCGAGGATCTCCGCCTGCGGCGAGGAAAGAGCGGTGCCATAGCGCACGACCTCGGCGGCGATGACCTTGCCCTTAGCGGGCCTTGCCCGGCCCTCCGCCAACGGGATGGCGGGACCGATCCGCAGGTCCATGGGGACGAGAAAGCCCTTTCCCTGTATCTCCTCATAGGTCCCCAGAATACGTTTTTGGCCGCGCTCCAGAACCTGCGCGACGTGGGCTTCGCTGCCCCGGTGTTTTTTCCTGTCGATCCGGACGAGGATACGGTCGCCGTGCATGACGCGGCGCATCTCGCGCCGGCTTATGTAAATATCCTCCCGGCCCTTTTCCTCCGGGATCAAAAAGCCGAACCCGTCCGGATGGGCGTGAACTCTTCCCGTAACGCAGCTCTGCGCGTCCGGAAGCGCGTAGTGGCTCTTTTTCAGCCGCACGAGTTTCCCTTCCCGGCAAAGCTGCTTAAGTCCCTCCACGATCGCGTCCAGATCTCCCCGGGCGCCGCCGGCGCCTTTGAGCACCTCCGCCGGAGTGAAGCGGCGGCGCGGCCTGGAAAAGAAGAAAGAGAGGATCTTATCTCCGACAGCTGGGGAAGAAGCTACCATTTTAACTATGAGCGGCCAGCTCTTTCATGAGCCAATCATCGCCGATGTCGTCCGGGCGGGGGATCTCGACCAGCGGGACCTCATTTTTAAGGGAGGCGAGGATAGCGCGGGCTACATCCAGGAAATCGTCGACCGCCAGAAGCACGATGATCGCTTTTTTTCGGTCCACGGTTCGACCAGGCTCACCGTGCTGTCTTCGACCCTGAGGCTCAGACCCGATGGGAGCTTGTCGAAGCACGGTGCGGATGATCCCCACGCTCTCGTAGGATTCGAAGATGAACTTGACGTAGGCGATATCTTCGGGGCGGATCTCTAAATAAATGTCGTGCAGCTCCATGGTTGGCAATGGCGGCAGGCAAGCTTGCGGATAGCGCCCTGCTAATTCATCCGCTCCACGATCGTGGCGATGCCCTGGCCCACGCCGATGCACATGGTGGCGAGTCCGTAGCGGCTGCCCCGTCGCTTCATCTCGTGAATCAGTGTGGTCATGATGCGCGCGCCGCTGCAGCCGAGCGGATGGCCGAGGGCGATGGCGCCGCCATTGACGTTCAATTTCCCGGGATTGATGCCCAGTTCCCGGACGCAGGCGAGAACCTGCGACGCGAAGGCCTCGTTCAATTCGACGAGATCGATTTGATCGATGGTCAGTCCGGCCCTCTTCAGCGCCTTCGGCCTTCTCGGCCGTGGTGAGCAGCAGGGCCGCCGCGCCGTCGGAGAGAGGCGAAGAGTTTCCGGCGGTGACGGTTCCGCCTTTTTTGAACGAGGGCTGCAAGGCGGCAAGCTTCTCAAAGGAGGTGTCGGCGCGCGGCCCTTCGTCTCTGCCGACCACGAGCGGCGCGCCCTTTCTCTGCGGCGCCTCGAAGGGCGCGATTTCATCTTTGAGCCGGCCCTCTTCGTGCGCCCGCACCGCCTTTTGATGACTGCCCAGCGCGAACTCGTCCTGCTCTTTGCGGCCGATCCGGTATTTCTCGGCAACGTTCTCCGCGGTGTCGCCGTTGTTGATCAATGAATAGAGCTCGCCCATGCGGCGGTTGGGAAAGCGCCAGCCCAGAGAGCTATCGTAGACCGTCATGTCGCCTCGCTGGAAAGGATTCGACGGCTTGGCCATGACCCACGGCCCGCGCGTCATGCTCTCGACGCCGCCCGCGACGAAAAGGTCGCCGTGGTCGGTTTCGATGGCGCGGCCGGCTTGATTGATGGCTTCGAGACCGGAGCCGCACAAACGATTCACGGTCGCCCCGGGGACCGTGTAGGGCAGTCCCGCGAGCAGCGAGGCGGTGCGCGCCACATTGCGCGAATCCTCGCCCGCCTGGTTGGTGCAGCCGAAATAGACGTCCTCGATCTCCTCTTTGCGGATGCCGGTTCTCTCGACCAGCCTGGCGATAATGTAAGCGGCCAGATCGTCGGTACGTACATCCTTGAAAATTCCGCCGTGGCGTCCCATCGGCGTGCGCACTGCCTCAACGATTACTGCTTCCTTCACAGATGGCCTTCCTTTGAACTATTCGAACGATTCGAACGATTCAAACTGTTCAAGTTGTTCAAGTCGTTCAAGCCGCATCAAGAGTTCTCATCGCCCATCGTATTCGTAAAAGCCTCTTCCGCTCTGTTCACCCAGCCAGCCCGCCAGCACCATCTTCTTGAGCAGCGGCGCGGGCCGGTAGCGATCCTCTCCTGTCTCCCGCTGCAATCCCTCCAAGACCGCGAGCACTTCATCCAGCCCGATCTGATCGGCCCAGCGGAGCGGCCCCATGGGATAATTGACGCCGAGCCGCATCGCCACATCGATCGCCTCCGCCTCCGCCACCCCCTCGTCGAGGCTTCTCGCCGCCTCGTTGATGATCAGACTCAAGATGCGCGGGAAGATCAGGCCGGCGCCGTCTTTCACCCGCGCGGTCTCTTTGCCCAGCGCCTGGAAGAACTTCTCAGCCTCCCGGATCGCTCCCTCTTCGGTCCTCAGGCCCGCGCCCAATTCTATCACTTTTTTTCCCTGAATAGGATAGAAGGTGGCGAAGCCGACCACCCTCTCGGGCCTGCCCGTCCACGATGCCAGACGCGTGGTGGGAGAGGCCAGGCACGAGCTCAACAGAACGGCGCCGGACGGCAAGACGGCATCGAGTTTCTTTACGATCGCCTTTTTTTCTTCCTCGTCCGCCGCGTAAGTCTCAACCGCCAGGGAGACCGGGGCGGCAAGGCCGCCGGCATCGGGGTGAAGGGCGGCGTCAAGGCCTTTTTCGCGGCTCAGGCGGAACAGCTCTTCGGCCAGACGGCTCCGGCCGATGATGGCTACGCTATTTTTGCCCATAGCTGTAAAAGCCCCGGCCGGTTTTCCTTCCCAGGTTGCCCGCCAGCAGCATGCGCTGCTGAATCGGGCTGGGGCGGAATCTCGGATCATGGAAAGAGGCCTCGTAGAGCGACTGCGTGGCGGCAAAGTTGATGTCGATGCCGATCAGGTCCATGAGCTCGAACGGACCCATGGGGAAACCGCCCGCCTCCTTCATAACGCGGTCTACCGTCAATACCTCGGCCTGATCGTCGCTCAGGATGCGCAAGGCCTCGTTGTAAAAGGGACGGGCGATCCGGTTCACGATGAAGCCCGGGGTATCCTTGGCCGTCACCGGCGTCTTGCCCAGTTGCCGCGCCAGGGCCAGCCCCTTTTCCACCACGGCGGGACTGGTCCGCTCCGCCCGGATGACTTCCACCAGCGCCATCAGCGGCGGCGGATTGAAAAAGTGCATGCCCAGCACCCGCTCCGGAAGCCGGGTCGCCCCGGCGATCGCAGTTA
This sequence comes from Deltaproteobacteria bacterium, assembly GCA_016184235.1. Taxonomy (GTDB): domain Bacteria; phylum Desulfobacterota; class Binatia; order UBA9968; family UBA9968; genus UBA9968. The sequence continues at coordinate 3,768 of JACPDC010000211.1, forward strand.
CGGAAAAAGAGGAGGTGTTGGTGGCCAGCAGCGTCTCGGGCGCGCAGAGGGCGTCGAGTTTTTTAAAGATCTCGCGCTTGAGATCCAGCTGCTCCGGCGCCGCCTCGATGACCAGCGCGCTTGCCGAGAGACCCTCGAGCTTGAGCGAGCCCGTGAGCCGGGCCAGGATACGCCTTTCTTCCTCGGCGGTGATTTTACCTCTGGCCGCGAACCGTTGGAGAGAGGCCCGGACCCTCTCCAGCCCTTTGTCGATGAACTCCTGCGACACGTCATACACGACCGTCTCAAAGCCCGCCTGGGCGGAGATCTGGGCGATGCCGGACCCCATAGTCCCGGCGCCCACCACTCCGATCTTAACATTAGCGCTCGTCATTGCCGTTCCGTTCGTTGGATAGTGAGCATTCCAGCCATGTGCGACAAACCGGGACCAAGGTTCAAGTCGTTTGAATCGTTCAAATCGTTCAAACCGTTTGAACGGCTTGAACATCTTGAACGTTTTGAACTTACTGCCCTTTGAAAACCGG
>JACPDC010000212.1 GCA_016184235.1 Deltaproteobacteria bacterium
GAGAGTCGATTTCGACGCTCAAGGTTTCGGTCGCGTTTTCCTTCAGTTGGATCGAAGAAATCTGCGTGTCGCCGAATTGGGGCTTAAAACGGATCGCCCATCCCGTGGGCGCCTGGCTAATCAGCGAGGCGGTGAGCGGTTTATTGGTCTCGTTCTTGAGATCGACGGTGAACTTGAGCGTCTGTCCCGAAGGGGTCGTCAACACGGGATACTGGCTCGTCAGCTTCAAGCCGCCGGTCTCGACTTTTTTTGAAGTTATGCGGAAGAGGATCCTGTCACCGTAGGTCGTCTTGCCGATCTCGTCTGTAGCGGAGACTTTTACCTCATAATTGCCCGGCTTGGTCTTGTCGGAGACCTTCGCCTTGAACTCGATCGTGGTCGATTTCTCGCCCTGCACCATAACCGAACGGACGGGGTAACTGGGGTAGCGCGAATTGAAACCTACCTCCCATCCTTCGGGGACCCCCTCGATGGCCAGGCTTACCCGGACCGGATTTTTGGTCCGATTGACGACCTCCGTGTCCATGGTGACTTCCTGCCCCTGGCCGACGGTCACGTCCCTAAAGGGCAGAATCAGGTTGAACGATTCCTTGGACTCGACATCCCGCTTCTTTTCGGCTTCTTTCTCGGCGGCGGAGATCGGCGCGCCGCCTGTGAGCGGAAACAAAAATAAAGAGCCCATAAAGAAAAAAACGAGCAAGCAGCCCCGCTTCAGCATTCCCGGCCTCATGTTGGTTCCCCCTGTATCGAAGTTTGTGGCTATCTAAAGTAATCATAACCCGCGCCAGCACGTCAACCCCCTCTACGCTTTTCCCAGCTGCCTCAGGGCTTCGTAGAGCACGATGGAAACGGCGTTGGAGAGGTTGAGACTGCGCACTCCCCGGCCCGTCATGGGGATTCGGTAGGTCCGCTCCGTGTTCGCCTCGAGGAGATCCTGAGGGAGACCGACGGTCTCCGGTCCGAAGATGAGAAAGTCGTTTTCCTGATAGCGCGCCTGCGTGTAGGAAGGCGTCGCCCTCTTGGAAAAATAGAGCAGGCGCTCCTCGCCGTGCCGGCGGAAAAAACCGTCCCAGGAATCATGCAGGCGCACATCGACGTATTCCCAATAGTCCAGACCGGCCCGCTTCAGGTGCTTGTCGTCGATCTTGAACCCCAGCGGGGCCACCAGATGGAGAGGGGTGTCGGTGGCGGCGCACAGGCGCGCGATGCTTCCGGTATTGGGCGGAATCTCCGGTCGGACCAGGACAATGTGCATGACAATGGCTAATGGCGAATAGCCAATGGCGGAATGGCAACAACCAATCAGCTAGAGAGCTATTCGCTATTCACAATTCGCGATTCGCTATTCCTAGGGGCTATCTAAGATGAAGGTCACCGGGCCGTCGTTGGTGATGCTGACTTCCATCTTGGCCTGAAATTTTCCGGTCGCGACCTTGAGACCGGTGTTCCTCAGCCTTTCCACGAAATAATCGTAAAGAGCCTCGGCCTCGCGCGGCGGGGCCGCGCGGCTGAAGGAAGGGCGCCTTCCCTTGGAGCAATCCCCGTAAAGGGTAAATTCAGAAACGACCAGCACCTCGCCGTGAACGTCCGCGAGGGAGCGGTCGAGCTTCCCGGCTTCATCTTCGAATATCCTCAGCCCCGCCGCCTTTTGAGCGAGCTCGTCGGCGGCCTCCTCCGTATCTCCCCTGGCAATGCCGAGGAAGAGACAAAGGCCCGATCCGGCGCGGGCGATTTCCTCGCCGGCGACGATCACTTTGCCCTCCCGGATCCTTTGCACGAGCAATCTCACGATATTTTTATTAGGATTATTTTTGCGCGAATACAAGAGACGGAAAGGGCTGCACCCCGCCGGTCGGCCAGGATGATTTTACATACTTTTTCTGGTAAACGTTGATGTCAGCGGAGGAATGTGGGCTGATCGATGTATCCCATTCTTTTCAAGATCGGGCCGTTCACGGTTTACAGCTTCGGGACGCTCATGGCCATAGCGGCCCTGTCCGCCGTGTGGGTGGTGTCGCTTGAGCTCAAGCGCTACCGCTTGAACCCGGAGCTGGCCTCCACCATGGTTTTTGCCGCCGCCATCGGCGGTCTGGCAGGGGCGAGGCTGCTGTTTCTTTTCGAGGAGTGGAACAATTTTATCCGCTCGCCCTGGGATTTTATTTTCACCGGCGCGGGATTTACGTGGTACGGAGGCATGCTGGGAGGAGCCCTGGCTGTCACCTGGCTGGTGAGGCGCAAGGGCATTCCCTGGCTCCGGGCAGCCGATATCTCCGCTCCCGGCCTGGCGATCGCCTACGGCATCGGCAGGATCGGATGCCACGTCGCCGGGGACGGAGACTGGGGATCCGTCACCGAGGTCCCTTGGGGCGTCGCCTACACCAACGCCATCATCGGCTGGGTGCATCCGTACACCGGCCTGCCTTATCCTCCCGGGGTGAGCGTTCATCCCACGCCGATTTACGAGTTCCTGCAGTCGGCCGCGATCTTCGCCCTTCTCTGGGCTTTGCGGAAAAGGGGCTATCCGCAGGGCACGATTTTCTGGATCTATTTAATCCTTTCGGGCTTGGCGCGCTTCACCGTGGAGTTCTGGCGCGTCAATCCCGCCGTTGCTTTGGGCCTGACAGAGGCCCAGTGGTTCGGTCTGATTTTTGTCCTCGCAGGCGGTTACCTGCTCTACGCCCGGCGGGAAGAGGAAAGTTATCCGGCTGCGAGGTCATGAAGCGGGCTCATCTTGTCAGTAGAAAGGGCGGTTTGCCGCAGGTCGTCGCCTGGACTCTGCTGATCATCAGTTTGAGCGTGGGCTTCCTTTTAAATTCCTGCTCCAAAGAGCTTCCCCAAGGTCTCGGAAAAGGAGCAAGGGGTCGGTCCCGAGCTTACCCAAATGGCGGGGCTCCATCCGCTGGAGTTTTACGCCGAGTCGATCATCAATCCGAACGCGTTCCTCGACAAGGAAGACCAACAGAGGGGATATCTCGGGGCTGACGGGAAATCCAAGATGCCGAACTACAACGATATCTTGACCGTAAAGCAGGTGTCGGATCTCGCCTCCTATCGTTCTTCCCTCAAAGAGCCAAAGCACGCCGGGCACTAGGTTGACACAATGCAAAATGAAAAATGCAAAGTGCAAAAGTGAAAACGGACGGCCCGTTCTTT
>JACPDC010000094.1 GCA_016184235.1 Deltaproteobacteria bacterium
TTCGAGGGCGGAGATTTTTTCGGAGAGATGTCCCTGCTGGACGGCGAGCCGCGCTCGGCTACGGTCTCCTCGCTGGAGCCGTGCCAGGCCTTGATCCTGTACCGGGAGCAGTTTCTCGAGTTCGTCGCCAGACATCCCCAGGTGGTGATGAAGATGCTGACGACGCTGAGCCGGCGCCTGCGCAAGGCCGATGAAAAGATCAGCCGGCTGGCCTTCGCCGACGCCTACGAAAAGGTCGCCTCCGTTCTCATGGAGATCGTCGAGGAACGAAAAATCCCCCTCCATATCGGGACCGAGATTCCCATCTCTCTTACCCGCAAGGAGCTGGCGGAGATGGTGGGGCTGTCGCGCGAGACCCTGACCCGGGTCATCGCCGATTTTCAAAGGGCGGGGGTGGTGCGGATCGAAGGCCACCACATCGCCATCGTCGACCCCCAGAAGCTCCGCCGCGAGGCCAGCAGGTCATTTTCCGTGTGACCCAGGTCACACTAAAATCGTGACCTAATTCCTTGGCAAATTTCCCGGCCGTGGTATGCTCGGTATCGTTGATCGTGATCGTACCTCGTGCTCGTTAGGAGGGGAGACGGACGAACAGGATCTCGAACGAGCACGAAAACCGAGCACGAGCACGGCAACTGTCGAAGGATTGAATTGTCAGGCGGCTTGAAGTAAATACCTAACGTGGCCGGGACCGGCGTCCCGGCCGGGAACGAGAATGGAGGCGCATCATGTGGTGGACCAGCAGAAAAGGCAACGGAGCTAACGGCAACGGCGTAAAGTCCGCCGGACAGCCGGGCACGGATAAAAAGGGTTGTTTCCTTATCGGCGCGGACTACTACGTGCCGACTCTTGAGGTCCCGTCGGCGGAGATCGAGCGACGCGCCGGTCTGGCGAAGCTCGGGCTCAGGGAGGGGACGCTGGAGGCGGGGACGGGGATAAAAACCCGGCGTTTTGCCGCCGCCGACGAGCACCCGAGCACGCTCGCGACCACGGCATGCCAGAGGCTGTTGGGGCGCTTGGAAATAGACACAAACAATGTCGGCGCGTTGCTTTTTGCGGCCAACACCCTGGATGAGATTGAGCCCATAACGGCCATGCGCATCCACGAATCGCTTGGCCTGAGAAAGGATGTCTTTGTGGCCGATATCAGGGACGCTTGCAACAGCGCCTTGAAGGCGATGATCCTGGCGAGCGGTCTGATACGGTCCGGGATGGTTTCCAATGTCCTTGTGGCGGTAGGTGAGCGGCTGCACGATGGGATCTTTCTTGATGTCCAGTCCAAAGGGGAGCTGATGACCCGATATCTGTCCGGCCTGACACTAGGCGATGCGGGCGCGGCGGTGATGCTCTCTTCTCAGAGAACTGCCAGGTGTTACGAGATGGTGCACCAGAGCTGGGAGGTGGATTCATCAAAGCGGGATCTGGCGAAAATTGAGGGTGGTGGAACCCGTTGGTTGTCGGATCCGAGCAAATTTTATTTCATTAGCAACGCCAAAAAACTTTGCCAGGTAGCCGTGGAAAAACTGCCTGCCATGATTCGAAAGGCAACGGGGGATCTGGGATGGGATATTTCTTCTACCGGAGTGATCCCGCATCAGGTCAGCAGAGGAGTCATCACAAAGATTGCTAAGATATCCGGGATCCCTTTTAAGAACCTGATGATCACGCTGGACCGGTTCGGCAATACCGGCGCCGCGACCATCCCCATGGCCCTCGCGCTGGCATTCGAGAGCGGATTTGCCTCTACGTTCCGGCGGATATTGCTGGTGGGAGGCGCGGCGGGGTTCTCGGGCGCGGTGCTGGCGCTGGAGTTCTCTTCGATGCTGGAGAGCCTGTCGAGCCAGCTGGAACAGTTCTCGCAGGGACTCCAGCAGGCGGGTCAGCCCAGCGAGGCCCCGCTCTAGCCCGTCGCCTGGAGGAGTTAAACGGCGTGGGTGAGCTTTTCGGTCGTTTCCCGCAGCCTGCCGCTGATGATTCTTGACAGGTTCAGAAAGAGCTTGGCCGCAGTGTAGGGGAAGCGCTTTCGCAGCCTCTCCAGGGCGCCGGCGTCGATGCCCAGGAGCTCCACGTCCTCGAGGGCGACCACGTCCGCCGCCCGCACGGTCTTTTCCACGATAGCCATCTCGCCGAATATCTCGCCGGGGTCCAGGTTCTTGATGATTTTTCCGTTCGGTCCGGATTCTCTGACCCCGGCCTTGCCGTTGATGATCAGGTACATCTCGTCTCCCACATCTCCTTTGCGGACCATCATATCGCCCTTTTTGAAGGTCTTGAGTCTGCCCATGACCGCGACCTTCTTCGCCTCCCACAGCCAGAAGTTGTGGAAGATAGGGGTGGTGCCGACGATGTCCTTGTTCATCTTGGCCAGCAAAGTATCCCATACGGTGACGAGCCGCGTGGTCATCATCAGGATCGGCGTGAAGGTCACCTCCGTGAGCATCGCGACGATCATCACCACGGCGGAGAGGACCCCGAAATAAATCGTCGGAATGAAGTTGGAAAACATCAGGATGACGAAACCCGCGGCGAGCGCGATCGAGCTGTAAATAATCGGCCGTCCCAGCGCCGCCAGGGTGCGGTAGGTGGCGGCCTCCTGATCGTGGACCTCGTTGAGCTCCCGGCTGTAGTGGACCATGAAATGGACCGTATCGTCCACGGCGATGCCGAGGGCGATGGCGGCGATCATTGAGGTCCCGACGTTGAGCGGGATTCCCAGAAAGCCCATCAGCCCGAAGTTGAAGACAATGGGGACCACGTTGGGGAGCAGGGATATGAACCCCGCCTTGAAGGACATGAACATGGCGGCGTGGATGAGCCCGATGACGAGAAAGGTTTGGCCGAATCCTGTCACCTGATTCAGCGCCATGTAATCGGCCGCGTTGTTGATGAGAATGCCCTCGCCGGTAAACTGCACCTTCAGATTCTTGGGGAAGTTCTTATCGACATAGGCCTTGATCTGGTCCAGCAGCTGGGAGAGCTGGAAAGAGCTGGTGATGTTGTGGCGGACCGATATGTTGAACGTGGAATAATTGTAGTCCACGTATTTGTTGATCTCGTTGTTGTCCAGGGTCAGAATGTACTGGGCTATGAGTTCCTTTTTATCCGGAACGACTTCTAAATCCGGCTTGCCCTCGTTCATCTCCCGGTGCATCATGCGGACGTAATTCGCCAGAGAGATCGAATTGTCGACGTTCGTCAGCCCCTTGAGGTGCTCCTGGAGCTTTGCCACGTGCCGGAGGTTGTCCGGCTCCTTCGTCCCGTCTTCTTTCCCGGTCTCGACGACGATATAAAAATTGATAACGCCGGAAAGCGACTCGTGAACATCCTTGACCCTCTTGCGGATGAAGGTGGTTTCCTTGAAGAAGGAGATGAAGTCGGTATTGACCTCCATGATGTACCAGCCCCATAGAGAGACCACCGTCAGGATCACGGAAACGATAATGATCGGCCAGCGGTAGCGGTAGTCCCATTGACCGACCTTCCTCATAAAGAGGGTCATCGGGGTGGCCCTCTCTCCCTCCTCGGTCAGGTGTTCCGCCTTGGGAATTTTCGGCTTAGGCCAATAGATCAGCATGACCGGAACGATAACCGCTGAAATGATCCAGTTGGAGGTGAGGCCCAGGGCCGCGGCGACGCCGAACTGGATGAGCATGGTGATGTCGCTGGTAACGAGGCTGCCGAAGCCGATGACCGTGGTGAAGGTCGTGATCAACACGGGAAGGGCTGTCTGGACAGCGACCGTCCGCACGGCCTCCGCTTTTTCCGCTCCCTGCTCCAGCTCATGCATGTATTCGGAGATCATGTGGGAGTCCTCGGTGAAGCCGATGGCGACCATCAACGCGGGGATGATCGCCGTGATGACGTTCACCGGATAACCGATCAGGACCATCTCGCCCAGCACCCAAATGATGCTGACGAGGCCCGTGGCCATGGGAATGGCGACCCCCTGGAGGGTGCGGAAGGTGAGAAAGAGGACCAAAAAGAGAAAGGCGATCGCCACGGGGACGAGCCAGACCATATCTCCCTGGATGTATTCCCCGAGCGTGACTTTGGTCAGCGGGGTGCCGATCTGGTAGATCTCTACCCCCTCGCGCTTCTCTTTTTCGACGAGGCTATCGACGAGCCTGGTAAAGTTCGGATTGAACGCCTTGTCTCCGGCCTTGGCCTCGGTGTAGGCGTTGATCGCGGCGACTTTTCCGTCCTTGGAGACGATGTTGTTGATGAAGATGGTGTTGCCCAGGGCGTCGCCGCGGATCTTTTTGAGCTTCGCCGGGTCGTCGGGGATGTCCGCGCCCACCAGAGGATCGGTGTTGAGGAAGTCTCCCTCGCCCTTGATGTTGTTGACCGTGGTGAGGCTTTCCACCCGGCTGACGCCCGGTGTTCCCTGCAGAGAGTTGGAGAGTCGCTGGATAGTCTGCAGGACCTCCTTGGAGAAGACGTCTCCGGCCTTGACGACGACCACGGTCAGGTTGTCACTGCCGAATTTCTTCTTGATCTCCTCGTAATAGAGGCGCGCAGGGTCCTTTTCCACCATCAACCCTTCGGACGAGGCATCGATCTCCAACCTGGGGACCTGGAGGGCGAAGAAAACCGTTATCACCAGGATGATAGCGGCGCTGAGTAGCGGGTTATCGACGATCCAAAGCGGTATCTTCTTCAAATTCATGTGTTCCCCTCATCATCCCAAGGTGCGCCGGCTCTACGCGAGGCTGCGACGACCGCCGCTATTTCTTGGTCAGCTCCCGCAGGGTGAATTTCGAGTCCGGGACTCCCTTATCGATCTTGCGCTCGGTCGTAATCGTCGTGGTCTTGTGCTTCGCCTTGAGGTCTTCCATTGTCACCTTTTTGGATCGCCACATGGAGCCCGAGACCTTTCCCAGGTCTTCGTCGATGGATATCTTCTCCAGCTGGCCCTGCTTGTTGTAAAACTCTTTCTTTATGGTGAAGAAAATATCCTTGCGGATCCAGAATTTTCTCTTGGCGTAGCCGGACTCGGCCTTCTCCTGGTCCGTGGAGGGCAGCGCCTCGACCACGTAGCAGTCCTGGCCGCCGACGGCCTCGCTGCCGAGCAGGTTGTAGGTATGGGTATCCAGGTTTTCCGGTCTCAGGTCCTCGTAGGCGAAATCCGTGCCCATGAATTTGTTCTTCTTGCCGCTGGCCGCGATCCGGCGCTCTTTGCCCGAGGCCGGGAGATACAGCCATTGGTCGTCCTCTCTGGCCTTCTGCTCCCAGGTGAGGAGTCCGGTCCCCCGGACGTCGGCCGGGGAGAGAAAAATGATCATCGTCTTGGTGAGTTTCTCGGGCGTCTTCAGGTAGAAATTCGTGACCTCTCGTTTGCTGGTGTTGTTATTCCGGTCGATCAGCAGCATATCCTGCTTGAAGTCTTCGTCCTTGGATTCATGGAGCTGCTTTTGCTTCTCCATGATTTGCCGCCCGGTCATCTGCTCCCCGGCAAGCGAAAGCCGCGGAAAGGAAACCAGCAGTGTGGCGATCATGCCCCACCGGCCCAGACTGAGTATGCGCGTACGGTTCATATGGACCTCCTCATCGTTGCAGAAATTGCCGTCCTAGAACAAGTAGGTAAACTTGGCGAACGTGCGGTCGTTTCTTTTCCATTTTCCCCAGAAGGAATTGTTGGCTCCCCAGAAGAGCTCCCAGCCCCCCTCCACCTTGAAGGAGTCGGAGAATTTGTGCATGAACTTGGGTTGCACGAACCAGTTGTCGTGGTGGTGGTCGGTGCGGTGGTAATGGATGTTCCAGTTGATCGACATATAGAGCTCGTTGTTTTCATCTATTTTGAAGGTGAGCCGGGTCAGGATGGAATTTTGGAACGGCCGGTCGAAGATCCCCGACTCGCGGTACTGGTCATTGAACTTTTTGCGCAGGGTGACTTCGCGGACGTACTCCAGGTTCCACAGGATGTGCTCCAGGCCGAGATCCTTCACCCAGTCGTAGTCCATCGTATACATGCCGCCAAGAAGGATGGGAAGGATGCTCGTCGCCCGCCCGCTCTCGTAAAGGCGGGCGGCCCATTCTCCGTGGTACTCGAATTTTCCGCTGGTCGTAGTGAAGTCCGCCCCGATGACGTGCATGCGATTAAAGCGCGGCCTGGCGACGGTGTCAACGACGCGCACCACGGGCTGCGTATTATACCCGCTAAAATAGCTTGCCGACACGTCCCAGCCGGCAATCGTCTGCTTGGCCCGGAGCCCCACCTGGACCTTGTCCAGCCTCTTTCCCGGCATTTCCCTTCTCTTGCCGGTGGTGCCCTCGGGAATGCCCAGCGCTCCGAAGGAGGTGTCCTCCGAGGTCTTGCTGTTAGGAGTCGGGCTCCAGCGGGAGTGCGCCATGGGAAGACGGCTCGGAGTAAAGAACGGCACGACGACGAGGGTGATCGACGCGTCGGGCGGATAGTAAGTGGCGGCGAAGGAAAAGATCCCGATCTTTTCACGATCAGGGACATCATGGTAATCGCGCGGGTTTAAGTTGTCGGTCGGGTTGAAGCCGTCGGCGGTCCCCCAGGAATAAAACTGTTTTCCTACCGTCGCGTCATAGTTGTCTCCCCGGTATTTGACATACCCCTCTCTCAGGTAGAAATAAGGATCCCGCAGAGTGGTGTCGCGGAAATCCTGAAAGGCGCCGGCGGTATAGTTCGCGGTGTCCGCTTTCCACTGGGGCACCAGGAAGAAGCGCCAGTTTTCCTGGAAGGTCTGATCCACCTCGAGTCTCACAATCCCTTCCTGGCGGACCGTTCTCTGCTCGGCTTCCGTCGTGTGAAAGTGAGCGAAGTTTTTGTAGAGCAAGGTCCCCTTCACGTGGTCTTTGAACCACTGCTGGAACGGGTTTTCATCTTGCGCCGAGGCAGGGGAGAAAAAGAGCACCGAGGAGACCAGCAAAGCCGCAAAAAACAGGCGCATGATTAACACGTCGTATACGCTATTTCCCATGGTTAGGTCAATAGTTTGCGGCTAAATTACCATTTTATTTATCCGGCGGATGTCTTATATTAAGACCATGGCCGCGGAAGAAATCCGTCAGCTCGAGGAGCTGTGCCGCAAGAACCCGGACGACCCCGAGGCGCTGCTGCGGCTGGCCGAGGCCCACGAGCGGGGAGGGAGTCCGGGGAAGGCGTTGCTGACTTATGCGCAGGCCATTCACTGCGATTGGAGCGCGGCCGCGTGGGTAGATTTTCACGTCCGTTGCTACAGCCGCGCCATGGAATCGATGCAGCGAATCCTGCACACGCTCGAAGAGCGGGCGCGTCTGGATCCGGCTCCCGAGACTCGCGCCTACCTGGCTTGCGCCTACGCGCAGACCGGCCGTATGGCGGAGGCCCTGGAAAAATTTGCGGGGGCGAAGGGAGGCCGGAATCCCGGCCCCGGCCTGCCGGAATTCCTCCTGGAAGGCTATCGCGCCGTGGCCCGGGGCGCGCTCACCGAGGCTCTCGGCAATCAACTCGAATGGGTCCGCCGGCATGCCGCGCTGGTGCTCGCCGATCTCGGGGACAAGTCCGGTACTCCGGTCCTGGTAAAGGCGTTGAAGGAGGAGAACTGGCTGTCGCGGGAGGAAGCGGCGCTGGCGCTGGCGGAGCTGGGGCACCGGTCCGGGCTGACGGCCCTTACCGACGCCTTGAAAGATCAGAATCCGGAAGTCCGTAAAGACGCCGCGAAGGCCCTGTTGAAAGTCGGGGATAAGTCCACCGTGGACGCCCTCATAGAGGCCCTCAAAGATCACAACCCCAATGTTCGCATGGACGCCGCTATCGCGCTGACCAGACTGGGCGATTCCTCTTCGCTTCCCGCGCTCAGAGAGGCCTTAAGGGACGAAAACTGGACTGTGCGCGTCTACGCGGCTCAGGCCCTGGTGCGGCTGGGAGAGGCTTCCGGCAAGGATTTTCTCGCCGCGGCCCTCAGGGAGCAATCGTGGTACGTGCGCAAGGTTGCCGCGGAGGCGTTGGCGGAACTGGGCGACAAATCCGGCATAGAGACGCTCAGCCTGGCCCTGAAGGAGCCGAAGTGGAGTGTGCGCTGGCCGGCGATCCAGACCCTGTCGCGATTCGGCGACAAATCCGTTGTCCCGGCTCTGAAAGACGCCTTGCAAGACGAGAATTGGGCCTTTCGCAGTTACGCGGCCCGGGCGCTGTTAAAGCTGGGTGACGAGACGGGGCTTCCCGTCCTGATCGATTCTCTCAAGGACGAAAATTGGCCGTCACGGGAGTTTGCCGCCGTCGCCTTGGCGGAGATGGGCCATAAAGACGGCTTGAAGACCCTGCTGGAGGCGCTCAAGGACAAACAGGAATGGGTGCGCAAAGGCGCCGCGAAGGCGCTCTCTTGGCTGGGCGACGGCTCGGCCGTGGCGGCGCTGGTGGTGGCGCTCAAGGATGAGAGCTGGGAGGTGCGCCAGTACGCGGCTCAAGGACTCGGCTGGTTGAAGGATAGAAGCGCCGCGGAAGCCCTGAGCGAAGCTCTCAGGGATCAGCGCTGGGAAGTGCGCGGCCAGGGAGCCCAGGCGCTCGCGGAGCTGGGCGAGGTTTCCGCCCTGCCCACGCTCTTTGACCTTCTCAGAGATGATCATTGGACCGTGCGCGATTACGCGGCGAAGGCGATCATCCTTATCATAGAAGGGGTGTCTCCTGATACTTAAAGTTTTTCTTTACTTATGCTGCTGCGTATAAGGGGTGCTGGTGTCGAGGGCGAACTCGACTTCGCCTTCCAGCAAGACTTCCGGACAGTAAACCAGCAAGGGGGCCTCGCGTCCGGTCACCTTTACCTGTCGCAACGCCCGCAGAGGTATCGCGTCTTTCATTTCCGCGGCGGTGGATTCGCTGATCAGCATGGGCACGCCCAATTCCTTGGTGAGCCCTTCGAGGCGCGACCCCAGATTGACCGTGTCGCCGATCGCCGTGAACTCGGAGCGAATCTCCGAGCCGATACTTCCCACTACCGCGTCCCCGGAATTGATGCCGACGCCGACTTTGAGGGGCCTGCCGATGATCTGCGTCCACTTGGGGCCGAGGGACTCCACCAGCTCGATCATCTCCAGGCCCGTCTTTACCGCCCTTACGGCGTCGTCGTCGTGGGATTTAGGCGCGCCGAATATCGCAAAGACCGCGTCGCCGATAAACTTGTCAATGGTCCCCCCATGTTTGAAGACGATGTGGGTAACCTGTCCGAAGTAATCGCTGAGCAGGTTCACCACCTGCTCCGGGCCGATCGCCTCCGAGATGCTGGTAAAGCCGCGAATGTCGGAGAAGAGGACGGTGATATGTCTCCGCATCCCCCCGAAACCGAGACCTTCACGATCCTTTAACAGTTCCTCGGCGACATCCGCGGAAACATACTTGCTCAAGGTTGCGCGCGTTCGGATGCGTTCCTTCTGCTCCCGGATATAATTGTCCAGCGTGATGCCGCCGTAGCTCAGCCATACGCCGAGAAAAGTAGGGACCATCGGCATCCAGCTTTGATGGAACGAAAAGAGGTAGAGGCTGGCAAAGATGTGGACGCCCATAAGGGTCAAGACCACTGCGAAGGCCTTCATCGGCTTGAAATGAAACGCGACCCAAATAGTGATGGCTGAGAAAAGGATGAAAAGAGTATGATGACCCCCGCCGGGAAAAGGAACGATAGGATCATTAGAGGCCAAAGTATCGACGAGGTTGGCTTGAATCTCCACCCCGGCCGTGGGGTCGCTGGCGCTGAAGGGGGTGGGAAAAATGTCGTGGAGGCTGGGAGAAAATGCCCCGACGATGACGATCTTGTCTTTGAAGACCGAGGGGTCGATCTCGTCGCGTAGGATCCGATAATAGGGGACTATGGGATAACTCCTGGGCGGACCTCGGAAGTTGATGAGAAGGGGAGCGAGCGAAATTTCCCTGCCCTGCAGGGCCTCCAGACCGGCGAAGCCCTGGTAGATCTGATACGCGAGTCCTGGAAACGTCCGATCCTGGAAGGTCAGGGCCTGGCGCGCCCTTCGCACAATTCCATCTCGATCGGTAACCAAATTGGCCGGGCCGTAGCCCAAAGCGTGCTCCCGTATCGGAGGAATGGGCAGGTTGATGGTCGTCCTGGGTCCGAAGTCGCTGGGAACTTCAGTGAATTCGGCCGCAAGAATCACGTTCCCGGCCGCTCTGATGGCGTCAGCGAGCGCCTGGTCCTCTCTGGGATCAGGCTTGGGCTCGGTGAAGAGAATATCAAAGGCGATGAGCTTGGGCTGGCCGGCGGCGAGCTTGCGGATCAGCATGGCGTGGAGGGTCCTTGGCCAGGGCCACGGCAGCTGGAGCTCGTCGAAGGAGTCCTGGTCGATGGTGACGAGCACGATCGGGACCTTCGAGGCAATCGGACCCCGGATCTGGAACCTGAAGTCTAGGCTCTTCAGCTCGAAGGTATCCAGCAGGCCGCGCTGGTACGCCAGGAAGACCATGACGGCCAGAGCGGTGCCGATAGCGACCGGCCGGATCAGTTTTTTGTATTCCATTCCTTTGCCAGGAGCGGTTCGAGATTATACCTCAATTTCCTTAGCTCTTTTTTTATGTTATGGTCAAGCGGTGTTTATGAATGAGTTTTCCTCGGAGGGGATTTCTGACGACCAGGTCTGGATGGCACTTGCGCTGCAGGAGGCGGGGCAAGCGGCTGAGAAAGGCGAAATTCCGGTAGGCGCGGTGGTGGTCCATGGGGGGCAGGTGATCGCTCGGGGTCATAACCTGCGCGAACAGACGCAGAGCCCGCTGGCGCACGCGGAGATGCTCGCGCTTGAGAGGGCTTCTCAATATCTCGGGAGCTGGCGCCTCAATGACTGCACGCTCTACGTCACGCTCGAGCCGTGTGTCATGTGCGCCGGGGTGATTCTTCAGGCGCGGGTGGCGCGCGTGGTTTTTGGCTGTTTGGATCCGAAGGGAGGCGCGGTAGAGTCGCTCTACAGGCTGTGCGAGGATTCCCGGTTGAATCATCATCCTGCCGTAACCGGCGGTGTCTTGAAGCGGGAGTGCGCGGCCGTTCTGAGTGATTTTTTTGCCCGACTGCGCGCAGCAGTTTGAAGTAAAAAGTCAAAAGGAAAAAGGCAAAACGAACGATTTCTTTTAATTTTTACTTTTGCCTTTTAACTTGAGCAACGCGGAGAGGTGGCCGAGCCCGGCTGAAGGCGCCTGACTCGAAATCAGGTGTGCCCGGAAGGGCACCGGGGGTTCAAATCCCTCCCTCTCCGCCATTTTAGTTACTAGT
>JACPDC010000095.1 GCA_016184235.1 Deltaproteobacteria bacterium
TCAAGAGGGTTACGGACGATATCGAAGGGAGATTCCATTTCAACACCGCGATCGCCGCCATCATGGAGTTGCTCAACGCTTTGGGCCAAGTGGTCAGGGACGGTTCGGAATGGGAGGGGGAGGCTCCGCTGGTCAAAGGCGGGTTGGAAACGATCGTGACGCTGCTTTACCCGTTTGTGCCTCATGCGGCAAGCGAGCTGTGGGAGAGCCTGGGTCATCAAAGAGGGTTGGAAGAGGTCCGCTGGCCGTCTTACTCCCCGGAGGCATTGGAAGAGGAACAGTTGCTGATCGTCGTCCAGGTCGACGGCAGGGTGCGGGGAAAAATTACCGTGCCCGCCGATGCCGGCAAAGACCATATTGAGGCTGAGGCGCTGGCTGACCCGAGGGTTAAGAGTTTTCTTGCCGGCAGAGCGATCCAACGCGTGATCCAGGTGCCGCGCAAGCTCGTCAATATCGTGTTGGAGGGGTAGTTATGAAGGAAAAAGGGAAAAGGCAAAAGGCAAAAGGGCGAAGTCAAAAATCAGGCTTTTACCTTTTTCCTTTTTACTTTTGCCTTGTCACGTTGTTTGGTTGCGGTTATCAGTTCGCGGGCAAGGGAGAAGGCTTCCCTAAAGACGTCAAGGCCGTTTTTGTCGAGACCCTGGTGAACAGAAGCCGGGAGGTCGGGATCGAGAGCGAGCTCAGCTCCTCCCTGCGGAGCGAATTGCGCCAGCGCGGTCAACTCCAGGTCGTCGACAGCCTGGAGCGGGCCGATGCCGTGCTGAGCGGCGTGGTCCGTTCTTTCGATAGCCGGGTGGTGGCGGTGAACCGGGAGGATGAGGTGCTGCAGTTTGAGACGGTGCTGGTCGTTGACATGAACCTCAGGAGACGCTCCCCCGATGAACTGCTGTGGCGCACCCAAGGAGCCCGGTTGGCCGAGTTGCACAGCGGCTCGCGAGGCGCCGTGGTGACCAGCTCCTCCGGCTTTAAGAGCGGGACTTTGAATCCGGGGGATGTTCGCCGTCTGACCGATATCCAGCTTACGGAGACCCTCAAGCAGGAAGCCAGAGAACGGCTGGTGGAGAAGTTTTCGCGGGAGCTGCATCAACGACTGATGGAGCTTTTTTAATGACGGGCCAATTAACTTCGCCTAGCTTCGTTTATCGCCCCTCGCTCTCCCTGCGGCGTACAAGAACAGTACGCCTCAGTCAACTCGGGGCTCGCGCCTTGCTATGCTCGTTACTTGGCCCGTCAAACGGAACAAAGTTTGATTCTGAGGAGCGGAAAGAACTAGGGGGTGGCGACTAAACGGTGGGCGCTGCGCGCCAAGCGGGACAGCCAGCGTGAGGCAGTGTTGGATTTCAGGATCCCCCGGCTCACCGCCTTGCCCAGGGCGCGGTCGACCTCTTTCAGTTGAGCGGAGATGCCTGCTCGATCCTTGAGTTCGACGGCCCTTCTAGCTTTTTTGATGAGAGTCCTGATCCGGGATTTGGCCTCCTGATTTCTCACTCTCTTTTTTAGGCTCTGCTGGTGCCTTTTGATTACCGATGGATGAACAGCCAAGGGCTACCTCCGTGTGATTAGTGCTTACTGCTTACCATTTGCCAGTTGAGGAGTCAATGCGATGGAAGAGGTTGGGAGGATTACCAGGGCGGCGGGCGTGGTTGGGTTTTTCACCCTCCTTAGCCGGCTCACCGGACTGCTGCGCGACATGGTGGTCGGCTACCTCTTCGGGGCCCAAGGGGTGGCGGATGCCTTTTTTGTCGCTTTCAGAATCCCTAACCTGCTGCGCCGTCTGACCGCGGAGGGCGCTCTCACGGCGGGCTTTATCCCGGTCTTCACGGACTATCTGACCAACCGGGGAAAAGACGAAGCCATGCGGATCGCCCGCATCGTTTTTACCTTTGCCGGGCTGTCCTTGGCGCTCCTCACCCTTCTCGGGATTTTCTTCGCGACGCCCCTCACCGAGCTTTTTGCACCGGGGTTCAGGGCCGACAGGGAAAAATTCGCGCTCACGGTTTTCCTTGCCCGGCTGATGTTCCCGTACGTATTTTTTGTCAGTCTGGTCGCCCTGGCGATGGGGGTGCTGAACTCTTTGCGCCATTTCATGGCCCCGGCTTTGTCTCCGGTCCTGCTCAACCTGTCGATCGTGCTGTGCGCGCTTCTCTTCGCTCCTTTTCTGGAGCGGCCGGTGATCGCCCTTGGATACGGGGTTGTGATCGGCGGCGCGACGCAGCTCCTTCTCCAGATGCCCTACCTGTCGCGCCAAGGATTCACCTACGCTCCGGATTATCACTTCAAGGATCCGGCTCTGAAGCGCCTGCTCCTGCTCATGGGGCCGATGCTCTTCGGCGCGGCGGTCTATCAGATCAATGTCTTGGTGAGCACGATTCTGGCCTCCCTGCTGCCCGAGGGAAGCGTCTCCTACCTCTATTATGCGGACCGACTGCTGCAATTTCCGCTCGGGATCTTTGCCGTGGCCTTGGGGACCGCGGCGCTGCCGAGTTTCTCCTCGCTGGTGGCCCGGAAAGAATTTGCCGAGTTGAAGGCCAGCCTATCCTATTCCCTGAGGCTGGTGAACTTCATCTCCCTTCCCGCCACGCTCGGACTGATGGTGGTCTCGGTGCCGGTTTTTTCTCTGCTTTTTCAGCGGGGCGCGTTTGATGCCGCGGCCACGCTCGGCACGGCCCGGGCGCTGATCTATTTTTCTTTGGGGTTGTGGGGAGTCTCCGGCACCAGGCTGGTGGTGCCCGTGTTTTACGCCATGGAAGATACCCGGACGCCGGTATGGGTCGCCTTCTGGTCGTTCGCGCTGAATTTTCTTTGCAGCCTGGCCCTGATGGGAGAGATATCGAGCGGTTCGGATCCGAACCTGCTGACCCGCATGATCGCAACCGCCTCCGGAGGCATCGCTTTTTTCTCGCTGTCTCACGGCGGACTCGCCCTGGCCACTGCCATCTCGGCGACTTTTAATTTTCTGGCGTTGCTTTGGATTCTGAGTCGTCGTTTGCGGCCGTTTCCTTTGACGGATTTCTTTTTCTCATTCCGGCGCAATCTTTTCAATTCTCTGCTGATGGCGCTTCCGCTCCTTCTTATCGCTCGCAGCGTCGACTGGGTCGGGGCGGAGAAGAGCCTGTGGTGGCATGGCGCGATTTTCCTTTTGCTGCTTGGACTTGGCACTTCGCTTTATCTCGCCTTGAGTCGTCTCCTGCGCAGTCCGGAGTGGCCGGTCGCGCGCGAAATCGGGCTTAAAATCAGGGGGCGGCTTTTTAAAATGTTTGTCTAACTATTCGATCTAACGCTGTTTTTCATGCTGATAATTTGGGCAATTCGCTCGCGTCAGCGATTTTCAGCCTTCCGCTTTGAGCCCTGAGCGACTTATCAACAACTTATAAACAGTTTTTGTGGATTGGGGCTTTCTCTCGGCCGAAGACAGAGCCGGTTCGCGGGAGAATTTTTCGCGGTTTTTTCCGGCCTGAGACTTTTTTTTCAAGCTTGTCGCGGATTCGCGGCGGCCAGTCGGCGCGCTTAGAAATTTTCTTGGGGTTCTGATAGAATTTCGTTACCAGAAGGTGCTGCAGTTGAAGAGTCCCGGTTTCGTTTTTTATAGAATCATTCTTTTGAGCCTGGCCGTTGTTTTCTTTTCCGGGCTGGCCGGTGTGCTCGGGCTGGTTTACTACTACGGGCACGACCTGCCCCGTCGTTTGGATTTGACGAACTATCAGCCGCCGGTGGTCAGCACGGTTTATGACGTGCGCGGCCGGCCGATCGGAGAGTTCTATCATCAAAGGAGAATCGTCGTTCCGCTGGATCGGATTCCGTCTCACGTGATCCAGGCCTTCCTTGCCGCCGAGGACGCGCGCTTCTTTACGCACAAAGGAGTGGACGGGTTCGCCATCCTGCGCGCCTTTTTCGCCAACTTGAGGAAAGGCGGAGTGCGCGAAGGAGGCAGCACCCTTACGCAGCAGCTCGTGCGCGGCTTCTTTCTCACTCCGGAAAGGACCCTCAGGCGCAAGATCCGGGAGGCCATTTTGGCCTACCGGGTCGAGACGAACCATACCAAGGAGGAGATTCTCCACCTCTATCTCAATCAGGTCTATTTCGGCCACGGCAATTACGGCATAGAGGCCGCCAGCCGGGACTATTTCGCCAAGGGGGTGGAGAGCCTGAGCGTGGCTGAGGCCGCGCTGCTCGCGGGGCTGCCGCGCTCGCCGAGCCGGAGCTCTCCCTACCGGGATTTTTTTTCCGCGACGGAGAGGCAGCGCTACGTTCTGAAACGAATGCTGGAGGAGAAGTTTCTTGCCGAGGCGGCGTATCAAGAGGCCCTCCATGTTGCGATCCGACTGACGCCGGCGCCCATGCTCAACTCCCAGATCGCCCCCCACTTCGTGGAATATATCCGTCAAACGATCGGGGAGCGCTACGGCTTTGATCCCCTTCTGCAGGGGGGGCTTCAGATCTACACATCGCTGGATGCCTCCCTGCAGTTGGCGGCGCAGAAGGCGGTGCGGGACGGATTGAACGAGGTGCGCCTGAGGCTCAAGAAAAAGACCGGCTCCGCCGACCCCGCCAAGGGAGAGGTGGAGGGGGCGCTCCTGGCGCTGGATCCGCGCACCGGCGCCGTGCGGGCCCTGGTGGGAGGGTACGATTTTTCGTTGAGCGAGTATAATCGCGCGCTGCAGGCGAGACGACAGCCCGGAAGCGCCTTTAAACCGATTATCTATTCGGCCGCTCTGGAGGGCGGCCTGTCGGAGCTGTCCGTAATCCAGGACGGTCCGCTCAACTTTCGCATGGCGCCGGGGAAATACTGGCGCCCGCAGAATTACCAAAATCGGTTCTTCGGGCCGGTTACGCTGCGCAGCGCCCTGGCCCATTCCCTGAACAGCGTGGCGGTTCGTCTGGTGGGGCGCATGGGAGTAGAGCGGGTCATAAGACAGGCCCGCAAGCTGGGGATAGAGTCTCCTATGGAAAAGAATCTCTCTCTGTCTCTGGGCTCTTCGTCCCTGTCGCTTCTCGAGCTGGTGCGCGCCTATGCCGTCTTTGCCAACGGCGGTCAGCTTGTCGAGCCGCTGTTTGTCACCAGGGTTACGGATCGGAACGGGAAATTGCTGCACGAAAGCAGCCCCGAGACGAAGCAGGTGATCTCGCCGGAGATCTCCTACGTGATCACGGACATGTTGAAAAACGTGGTCCAGAGCGGCACCGGAAGAGCGGCGGCGAAGCTCGGGCGTCACGTCGCCGGCAAGACCGGGACAACCAGTGAGTTCCGTGACGGCTGGTTCGTCGGTTATACCCCGGCTCTCATCGCCGGGGTTTGGGTCGGCTACGACGACCATCGCCCGGTGGGAGATCGGGAGACCGGGGCAAGGACCGCGTTGCCGATCTGGCTTGGTTTCATGACCGAGGCCGGCCGGGAATCCGGATCGGAGGACTTTCTTGTCCCTGAGGGGATCGACTGGTTGGAGGTCAATCTCAAGGAGGCCGGTTACCCGCTTCCCGTCTTCGAGAACTCCCTGCGGGCGAGGATCCCGATCGTCAGCGGATCGAAGATAGCTCCGCCCGCGCGGGCGAAAACCGAAGCGGATGACGGCGACCTTTCATCGGAAGAAACAGACTCGGAACAGTAGTCTTCGGAAGCTGCGACTTTGGTCCCGGAACTATGAATCCGCTTTTCCTCCTTTCCCCTTGAAAGTGGGGAACACTTGTGCAATAAAAAATGTGTTCTTAGCAATGGGTCTTTGATGCGTGAAAGGAGGTGAATCAGGATGGGAAAGAGACTCGTTTTGTGGTCGGGTGCAGCCCTCTTTACTTTGACACTAGCCGTTGCCGGTTGTGGCAAGAAGGAAGAGCCAGCTCCGCCTCCTCCAGCTCCGGCACCGGCGGCTCCAGCAGCCCCGGCGGGCGGCGCGCCCGGTGAGCCCGGCGCGATGGCCCCTGCTCCAGCGGGAGGCGCGGCAGCACCGGCGGCTCCAGCAGCGCCGGCGGAAGCCAAGCCAACGGAGAAGAAAGCGGAGGCAAAAACCAAGTAAGGTCGTAACAGCCTTATTCTGGTTGAGGCAACCCGAAAAGGGGAAGGATTTCCAACCTTCCCCTTTTTTTGCAACTAAACCGGGAAATTGTTCTCGCAAGCCAACGACGGCGGCGCCATGGGCAGGGATCCCTTCATGACCTTTACCGAGCACCTGGAGGATCTGCGCTGGTGTCTCATCAAGTCCTTGGCGGCAGTCGTGTCGGCCTTTCTCTTGTGTTTCCAGTTTTCCGACCGGATTGTCGCGTTTATGATCGCGCCGCTGATGGGGACGCTGGAGCCGGGGCAGGGATTGATCGGCACCGGGGTGGCCGAGGCGTTTTTCTTCGAGATGAAGGTCGCCCTGGTGGCCGGGGCCTTTCTCGCGAGCCCGGTTATTTTTTATCAGCTCTGGCGCTTCATCGCGCCGGGACTGAAAGACCGTGAGAAGAGACTCGTGATTCCCTTTGTGCTGTTTACGTCGCTTTTTTTTCTGGGAGGGGCCTACTTTTGTTACCGGGCGGTTTTGCCGGTCGCCTTTCTCTACTTCATCGACCAGTACCGCTCCCTGGCGGTCTCTCCGGAGATTCGGATCGGCGAGTACTTTACCTTCTTTTCGCGGATGATCTTGGCTTTTGGCATCACCTTCGAGCTGCCGCTTTTTACTTTTTTTTTGGTCCGGCTGGGGTTGTGGGATTACCGCACCATGTGGCGAACCTTTCGCTACGCGATTATCGCCATCTTCATCGTCGCGGCGATTCTGACGCCGGGCCCCGATATCGCCTCCCAGATTCTCCTGGCGATCCCCTTGACGCTGCTCTATCTGTTGAGTATTGGGGTGGCATATCTGTGGCGCAAAACGGAATGAGCACGACATCTTGAGAGAAAGGAATCGCAACGCGTGATGATCTTATTTGTCATAGTGATCAGCTTTTGTTCCCTGTTGTTCGCGGTCTACCTGGCCCGCTATGTCTTGCGCAAGGACACCGGCACCCAGAAGATGCAGGAGATATCCAACGCCATCAAGGAGGGCGCGGAGGCTTTTTTAGCGCGGCAGAACCGGACGATCCTTCTGCTGGCCGCCCTGCTGGCGGCGCTGATCTTCGCGCTGTACGGTTTCGTGCGCGCGCCCAATCCGGCCGATCCCGCGCCTCCCCTGGAGCTCGCCTTTTGGACGACCCTGTCCTTTGTATTGGGAGCCCTGTGCTCGGTGATCGCCGGTTATGTCGGCATGTGGGTGTCGATCCGCGCCAACATCCGCACGGCCTCAGCCGTGCGCACGAGTCTCAACGAGGGCCTGCGCATCGCGCTGCGCGGCGGCGCGGTTTCAGGACTGTTCGTCGTCGCCATGAGTCTCCTGGGGGTGGGCGGGCTCTATGCCCTGCTGCAGGCGATGGGCCATGACCCGCAGAAGATCCCCTTTACTATCGTCGGTTACGGCTTCGGCGCCTCCTTTGTCGCCCTCTTCGCCCAGCTCGGAGGAGGGATCTATACCAAGGCGGCGGACGTGGGCGCCGACCTGGTCGGGAAAGTGGAGGCCGGGATTCCCGAAGACGACCCGCGCAACCCGGCGGTCATCGCCGATCTCGTCGGCGACAATGTCGGAGACTGCGCGGGCCGCGGCGCCGACCTGTTCGAGTCCACGGCTGCGGAAAATATCGGCGCCATGATCCTCGGCGTCGGTCTCTTTCCCTATTTCGGCCTTCAGGGGGTGCTCTTTCCTCTGGTCGCGCGCGCCTTCGGGCTGGTCGCCTCGATCGTCGGGATCGTGATCGTCAGGACCGACGAGAATGGCGATCCGATGGCCGCGCTCAACCGGGGCTATTATGTGGCCAGCATCCTCGCCGTCGCCGGCTTTTTTGTCTCCAGCAAGTGGCTGCTGGCGGTCGATCCGGCGGTTCACCCGGAGGCCGCTTCGGCCTGGCTCTACTTTTTCTTCTGCGGGGTCATCGGCATCGTCATGGCCCAGGCCTTTGTGTACATCACGCAGTACTACACCGAATATAAATACCGTCCGGTAAGATCGATAGCCGAGGCCTCTCAAACCGGTCCGGCGACCAACATCATCGCCGGCATCGCCGTGGGGCTGGAATGCACCGCCGTTCCGGTGCTCGTCATCTCCGCGGCGATCATCGGCTCCTACTACCTCGGCAACATGAGCGGCGTTCCCCACGCCGGTCTCTTCGGCACCGCGGTCGCCACCATGGGAATGTTGGGCACCGCCGCCTATATCCTGGCGATGGACACCTTCGGCCCGATCACGGACAACGCCGGCGGCATCGTCGAGATGAGCCAGCAGCCCGAAGACGTGCGCAGGAAGACCGACCGTCTCGACGCTGTGGGAAACACCACCAAGGCGCTGACAAAGGGGTACGCGATAGGCTCCGCGGCCCTGGCCGCCTTTCTGCTCTTTTCCGCCTATCTGGACGAGGTGGCCCATTACGGCCTCAAGCTGGAGTCCGTGAACATCGCCAGGCCCGAGGTGTTCGTCGGCGGCCTTCTGGGGGCGATGCTGGTCTTTCTCTTCTCCGCGCTGGCGATCCGCGCGGTGGGAAAAGCGGCGTACTACGTGATCAACGAGGTGCGAAGGCAGTTCCGGGAAAACCCCGGCATTCTCAAGGGCACGTCCAAGCCCGATTACGGCCGCTGCGTCGATATCGTCACCGTCGGGGCGCTGAAGGAGATGATCCTGCCCGGCCTCATCGCCGTCGGCATGCCCATCGCCGTGGGCATCATCTTTCGCCTCTTCGGCGTCGGGGCGGAGGCGGTCGCGGCCCTCTTGATGGTCGGGACCATCGCCGGGATTCTGGTCGCCACCTTCTTTAACAACGGCGGCGGCGCCTGGGACAACGCCAAGAAGTTCATCGAGAGCGGGCAATACGGCGGCAAAGGGTCTGATGCGCACAAGGCGGCGGTGGTGGGAGACACGGTCGGCGATCCCTTCAAGGATACCGCGGGCCCGAGCCTGCACGTGCTGATCAAGCTGTTGAGCACGATCACGCTGGTCTTGGCGCCGCTGTTTGTCTAGGATATAGATTATTGAAGGAGGTGCCCGATGGTAGCGACGACAAGCGGACGCGCAAACGGTGAAGTGCTCATTTCTTCCGACTCTCACGTTATGGAACCACCCAACATACTCCAGGAGCGCGTGGCGGCGGCCTATCGTGATCGCGCCCCGCTCTTCCCGCAGCTCAAAGTCGGGGAGAGTTTTCAGACCCATCCGGGGGGCAGCGATCCGGGCTGTAGAGTCAAAGAGATGGAGACCGACGGCGTCAGCGCCGAAGTGCTTTACCCGACCTATCTCTTGCCTCACTTCGCCATGGACGACGGCAAGCTGCAAGAGGCCTGCTTCCGCGCCTACAACGACTGGCTGATCGAGTACTGCCGGGTCGCCCCGAGGCGCTTGATCGGAATCGCGGCTATCTCGGTCTACGACATCGACGGGGCGGTAGAGGAGCTGGAGCGCTGCCGGAAAGCCGGCCTGAAAGGATCGATTATCTGGCAGGCGCCCCATCCGGACCTGCCGTTTCACTCCGGCCACTACGACAAGTTCTGGGCGGCGTCTCAAGAGATGGGCATGCCGGTCAATCTGCACATCCTCACGGGGCACGGCTATCATAAGGAGACCGTGTTCAAGAATAAGACCGGCGTGGAAAACTATCGCGGCAGCGTCAATTTGAAACTTAAGGAAATCACCGACGCGTTCTTCGAGCTGATCTTTTACGGCGTGCTCGATCGCTACCCCGGGCTCAAGTTTGTGAGCGTGGAAAATGAAGTGGGGTGGATGCCCTTTATGCTCCAGCAGTGGGATTACTACTACAGGAGGTTCCGCGGGGTGAATCCGCCTCCCATCAGCAAGGATCCGAGCGAGTATTTCAAGAGCCAGATCTACGCGACATTCTTCAGAGACACCGTGGCCGGCCATAACTTCGAGTGGTGGGGGCAGGACAACTGCATGTGGTCCAACGACTATCCGCACGGCAATTCGACCTGGCCGGAGTCGCGCAAGTACATCGAGCGGGACCTGGGACACCTGTCGCCCGAAATCAGGCGCAAGCTGCTCTGCGCCAATGTCGCCAGGTTATACGACATGGAGATTTCTCAGCCGGCTGAGCGACGCCAGGCCGCCGGCGCCACCGGTAGCCTAGCGTAGAGACTCTTCTAACGAAGGGAGACGGCATGAGAAAATCCCTCGTGGCCCTGTTGCTCTTTTTTTCGCTCAGCCCCGCCGTCCGCGCCCAGGACAATTTCTACCAGGGAAAGACCATCAGGATCGTGGTCGGCTCGGCTCCCGGAGGGGGCTACGATCTGTGGCCGAGATTTATGGCGCGCTATTTCAGCCAGTACATCCCTGGAAAGCCCGAGGTCATCATTCAGAACATGCCCGGGGCGGGATCTCTGGTCGCCGCGAACTATATCTATAACGTGGCCAAGCCGGACGGTCTCACTCTGGGAGCGGTGATACCGGCGATCTATTTCGACCAGCTCGTCGGGCGCAAGGAGGTTCAGTTCGACTGGTCCAAGTTCAGCTGGATCGGCTCTCCGGAGCAGAACGATATTCTTCACTTCGTCCGCGCCGACACCCCTTACCGCACGATCGAAGAGCTGCGCAATGCCAAAGAGCCGCCGCGATGCGGCAGCTCGGGGACGGGCACCACGGGTCATTACTTCCCGCGGCTCCTGGAGGAGGTCTTCGGCGTCAAGTCGATAATCGTAGGCGGTTATCAGGGCGGGTCGCAGATCGACGTGGCGGTCGAGCGCGGCGAGGTCGTCTGCTGGTCTCCGGTGGTCGCGACCTTCGTCGGGCGCGAGCCCTACGTGAGCTGGGGCAAGAAAGGGTTCGTTCGCGTCGTGGTTCAGACCGGAAAGAAGCGGGATGCGCGGCTCGGCGACGTCCCCACGATCTGGGAGCTCATGGACCGCCACAAGACGCCGGAGGCGAGCCGCAAGCTCGTGCAGGTGGTGATCACAGGGGTCGCGCTCGGCCGACCGATCCTGAGCAGTCCGGGAATCCCCGGGCAGCGTCTGAACACCCTGCGCCAGGCCTACGCGAAGGCCCTCACGGATCCCGAGCTTTTGAGAGAGGCGGCGAAGCGGCGCTGGGAGATCAATCCGCTCACCGGCGAGGAGCTTGAGTCGCTGGCCAAACAGGTGATCGTGCAGCCGCCGCAGGTCGTGGAGCGGATGAAGTGGGTCCTGGGACGCGACTAAA
>JACPDC010000096.1 GCA_016184235.1 Deltaproteobacteria bacterium
TGGCCGTGCGGATCAGAAGCTCAGGCTGAAGAGGTTCCCGTAACCAATGTAAACAAGGACCGCATGAGCCAGTACGTCTCTCCCTATAAGGCACTGGATATGCTGGCCTTGAAGAGGCGCCTCCAAAACTGTGGTCTCGAACACCACGTTGTTGGGAAAGACAAGCCGCACGAGGTACTCGTAACAGGCAACATTCGTAGAAGACGGAGTGTTAATGTAAGTGACGCCCACGGGGTTCAGCCCAAGCTGGGCAGCCAAACCGCCCCTCATAACGCTACCGGTCGCGCCGGTGTCGATCATGGCCCTTGCCGAGATCGGGACAGGAACGGGACTCCCGGCCTTCCGTAGAGCCGCCTCAACTGCCATTCCAACAGCTATTCTAAGATCGACGATTGGACCGACGCCCTGCAGGTTAGGGACCTGGGACGTAAAAGACGGCACGTCAAACCCCTAGGAGGTTCGAAATGAAGTTGAGAGGCGCTTCTACCTTGAGAATCTGCTTTACAAGGAAAGGGACATTGCCAAACTGCTGGTAGCCGGCGGTAATGGCATCCATCTTGGAGTCGTAAATTCCAATCACCTGAGTGTTATGGATTAGGGCAAACTTGCCTTCGGCAGTCCCGAGTAAATTATCACGGTTCTGCTCGTAGGTCTTTAATTCAGTATCCAGACTTGGCATAGGGCCCTCCCTCTTGTGTCTATTTACTCCCCCAGGCGGGTCTCCGTCAAACCCTCGACTTCCTGGCTGGAAGGCTTTATCGCCTCTTCGATTTCTCCCCTCACCTCAGCATCCGCTTCAATCTCCAGACGGCTCCTTAATGCCGCCAAGCATTCGGCTGTTCCTATCTCTCCCAACGCCCAGGCGACGTGACGCCGCACCAGGTGCTCTTCGTACTTTTCATAGACCAAGAAGCCCGCGCAGGGATCTGTTCAACTGCTCAAGATCATAGTCAGAAAGACAGCCCAGCCGGCGGCGAACGAGTCTTGCCTCAATCGTTGCTATAGCAGCCTTTACCGCAGAGGGTTTTAGCAGGCCGGCGATCTGCCAGTCTCGAATGAGAAATTCACCCAACTTAAGGGGACCTCTAACCTGGCTGGTAACAGCCATAATCAGCAAGTCAGGGCCTTGCTCTTGGAAACCCGCAACGCTTATGACCAAGGCAGGACGTTGTTTGATGGAAGTTTGATCTGAAAAGGGGAAAGGGGCTAGAACGACATCGCCGCGCTTATAACTTATCGTAGGCGGCATCCTCGTCGTTGTCCCAGATGCGGCTGAATGAAGTCTCCGAGAGTTTAGCGAACGCTTCAGTGATTAGTGTGGATTCATCAGCCTCTGGAACCAGCACTCGCACAGGGGTATTGACCGGCAAGTTGATCGGTTCCTCCGGGACTACCACGTGTCCGTCGTAATGCGCCTTAATAGCTTTCATAAAAGGCAGAATACCTTTTTTCGTATGGATCTGCAAACTTTGTAAAGAGGAGCTTAGAATATCTGCCACCGCCTCTTCTATTTCTTCTCTCACTTCACGATCCGACTCAACCTCCAGACGCTTTCTCAGCGCCTCCAATGCCTCGGCCGTGCCTATCTCTCCCAAGGCCCAGGCGACGTGACGCCGCACCAGCGCATCCTCATCTCGAAGAGCGTGGATCAAAGCCGGAACGGCCTCAAGACTTTTAAGATTCCCTAAGGCCACCGCCACATTGCGGAGAAAACCGCGGCGCTTGGCCCTGAGGATCGGACTGCCGCGGAAACGGCGGCGAAACTCCTCCTCGCTGAGCGAGAGAAGAGGGATCAACTCCGGCGCGTAGAGGCCTTCTCGCGGATAAAAGGCTTCTTCCCCCGTAGGTTTGGCTTTGACGTTGTACGGACAAACCTCCTGGCAGATGTCGCAGCCGAAGACGTGGTTACCCATCAACGGGCGGAGATGCTGTGGAATCGCTCCCTTGAGCTCGATCGTCAGATAAGAGATGCACCTGCGGGCATCCAGGACATACGGGCCGACGAATGCGCCCGTCGGGCAGGCCTTGAGACAGAGATCGCACTTGCCGCAGCGGTCTTTGATCGGCCGGTCATAGGCCAGCTCGACGCTTAAGAAAAGCTCCCCGAGAAAAAACCACGATCCCCGTTTAGGTGAAATGAGATGCGTATTCTTGCCGATCCAGCCGATGCCGGCCACGCCGGCAATCCCCCTCTCCAGGACCGGCCCCGAATCGACAAAAACCTTTCCTTCGACGGGCTCAGGGTAAACCCCTCTGATTTTTTCCAGAAGGGATTCCAATCTCTCCTTCATCAGATCGTGATAGTCGTCTCCCCAGGCGTAGCGCGAGATCCAGCCCCTCGACCCGGCCTGTTTCTCCGGTCTCGGATGCGGCGTATAATAATTCATCCCCACCGAGACCACGGAGACAGCCCAGGGGACGAGATTTTTCGGATCGCGTCTAAGCTCTTCGGTGCGCTTGAGGTAGCCCATCTCCCCGCCCAATCCCTTCCGGAGCCACTGAGCGAAGGTTTCTTCGTGGGGCGAGGGTTGCACCGGCGAGAGGCCCACCAGGGCGAAGCCGAGCCGCTGCGCCTCTTCCTTGATGCGAGCTGATAGCGACTTAATGGTAGGAGACATTGCCGCCCTCGTCCTCTTCGGCGTCGAGCAGCGGGCGGCGGCCGGCGAAGCCGTCTTCGATGCGATGCCAGTAGCCGACGCCCTCTTCGCCGTAGCGCCAGCAGAGAAACACGATCTCCCCTCCCAACACGCAGGGAAAATCGACCAGCCCCTGCTCCACCCCTTTGCACACGCAACCGTAGCTGTTGATCTCTTCCACCAGGCCCTTGACCTCTTGAACGAGCCGGGCGATGGCATCGTTTTCCTGCAGCCGCTCCATAAGATCCGGGGCGCTGGGCGAGAGGCTTTCTTCGCGGATCACGGTCGCGCTCTTCTTGCGCAAAAAATCGAGGTGGTCGAAAACCCGCTTCATCAACGGCCGGAGGGCCGGCAGAAGATCATTGGCCTCGTCCACGGTAAAAAGGCGGGGAAATGACTGCGAGGAGGCCATAATAAAATTAAAGATCCATTCCCTTCCGGATCTGGCGCAGCAGCGCGATATTATCCGAATGGCCGGTCATGCGCGCCGTCACCATGCCGCGAATCGGCCGCCCCAAGAGATAAAAGTCGCCGACGATATCCAGGATCTTGTGGCGGGCGAACTCGTCGGCGAAGCGGAGCTCCGTGTTGAGGATTTTTTCGTTGTCCATGAGGATGCAGTTGCTGAGCCTCCCGCCGTTGACCAGTCCGAGCTTTTCGAGCTTCTCGATGTCCTTGAGAAACCCGAACGTCCTGGCGGGGGCGATTTCCGCTTTGAAGGATTCGGGACCTTTGTAGAGATAGGTGTGCTCCTGCAGCCCTATAGGCTTCGGGTAATTGAGGACGTAACGGACGCCGAAGGTGTCCGCGGGTTCAACGCTGATGGTCTCGCCGCCCTTCGGACCGACCCGATAGGTCCTGTCGATGACGATCTCGGACCACTCTTCGTCCTGCTCCTGCAGGCCCGCCTCCTCGATCAGATGGCAAAAATCGAGAGCGGAGCCGTCCATGATGGGGATCTCTCCGTGCATCTTGACCAGCAAATTGGTGATCCCGTAGCTGTGCAGCACCGCCAGGAAGTGCTCCACGGTCCCGACCACGATGCCCTTGCCGCGCAGCGACGTCGCGTAACCCGTCGAGCCCACGTAGTCCAGATGAGCGGGCACGGTGGTGTCCGCGGAGATGCCGCTGAACAGAATTCCGCTGTTGGGGGGGAGCGGATGGAGGATGACCCCGGTCTTGATCCCGGAATGGAGCCCCTGGCCAGAGATCACGACGCTTTTCCCGAGCGTCTTCTGCTTCAAAGAGCGGGCTGCGGCTGCAGCAGCCGAGACCCGGGAACGGCGTTTGCCTCTAGCCGTCTTCAGACTCTTGCCGTTCCCCTTCGAGGGCGGAGACCCTCCCAGAGCGCGACGGACCGTCAGGAGCAGGCCGTCGAGCGAGAGGGGCTTTTCAATGAAGTCGAAGGCCCCCAGCTTCGCCGCCGCAACCGCCGTGTGGATGTTCCCATGGCCCGAGATCATGATGACGTTCACCTCGGGCTCCTGCTCCTTGATCTCTTTGAGCAAACCGATTCCGTCCACCTGCGGCATCCAGATATCCAATAGAACCAGGCGGGGGCGCTCCTTGCGGATCAGCTCCAGCACCGCGGTGCCGTCGGAGGCCTCGATCACCCGGTAGCCCTCGTCGCTCAGGATCTCCCGAACCGACTCCCGGATGCCTTCCTCGTCGTCTACTATGAGGATCGTTGTTTCCGCCGCTGTTTCCTTCACTTCCCCTCCCTGCGCCGACTATGAAAGGGCCGCTTTCTTTTTGATCTCCTGGAAGTCCGCCTGTTCGCGGACCGGCAACTCGACAATGAACCGGGTGCCTTTGGGCTCGTTGGGCCGCACCCGGATGTAGCCCCTGTGGTCGGCCACGATGGCGCTCACGATGGCCAGGCCCAAACCGGTGCCGTCCTTTTTCGTGGAAAAGTAGGGCTCGAAGATCCTCGCCCGGACCTCCGGCGCCAGCCCGCACCCGTCATCCGCCACTTCCAGCTGCACGATCCCCAAGGAAGGATGGCACACGGTCGAGATCTTGATCTCCCCGCTCTCCCCTACCGCGGCCACCGCGTTATCCAATAGATTGATCAGGGCCCGTTTGATCTGGTCACGGTCCAATTCGAGAGATGGAATTTCTCCCGAATAAAACTGGAAATCGATCCCGCGGTGCCCCTCCTTGAAGAGAAAAAGGGCTTCTTTCACGATCTCGTTCAAGTCGTTCGGCGCGAGCTCCGCGGCCGGGAGGCGGGCGAATTGCGAAAACTCATTCACCAGGTTTTTCAGCTCTTCGACCTGTTTGATGATCGTCGAGGTGCACTTGTCCAGGATGGCCCCGTTCCCTTCCAGCAGCTTCGCGTACCTTTTCCTCAGGCGCTCGGCGGAGAGCTGGATCGGCGTCAGAGGGTTCTTGATCTCGTGCGCGATCCGCCGCGCCACCTCGCGCCACGCCTCCATCCTCTGAACCTTTTGAATCTGGGTGATATCTTCGAGGAAAACCATGATCCCCAGGGTATTCCCCTCGTCCCCTCTCATCGCGGCCGCCGTGACCATCAGGGTGAGGATCTGATCGGGCAGCGGTATCTTGACCTCCCGCTCGACGCTTGCGCGCCCCCTCACATGTTCGATGATCTCGCGCAGGACTCTCAGGTGTTCCGACTGGAAAACCTCGCCGTAGTTCTTCCCCAGCGCCCCTTCCACTCGGACGCCCACCATCTGCTCCGCGGCGCGGTTCATGGTGGTCACCCTCCCCGTCGGATCCACGGAGATCACCCCCGCGGTGATGTTGGCCAGCAGAGTCTCCATGTACCGCCCCCTGCGTTCGACCTCCAGGTTGATCTGCTTCAAATCCCTCGTCATCTGGTTGAAGGAATCCACCAGCGTGCCGATCTCATCGTCCCCGGCCGCTTCGATCTGATAATCCCAGTTGCCGTGCGCCACCTCGTGCGTCCCTTCCGCCAACCGCTGGATGGGGACCGTGATCCCTTTGGCGAGATAGAGGCCAAACCAGGTCGCCGAAAAAATGATCACCAGCGTTATCAGGAGCAACGTCATGATGTAGGTGTTCTTGACCGGCTTCTTTAGGAAGGTGAGATGCTTATGTTCCTCGTAGGAGCGCGATATCTGCAGCGCCCGCTTGGAGATGCTCTTGGGCACGTAGTAATCCGCAATCACCACGCCGAGAATCGTCCGATCCTCGCCGTAAATCGGCACCCCGCCGCGGATGATATCCGCCTCCCCAAAGGCCTGGGTCCGCGTCACTTCCAGGCCGCGCAGGGCGCGGTTCAAAAAATCCGATTCCGGCTTGATGGTTACGCCCGTCGGCACTTGATCGTTGAACGCCACCACCAGCAGCTGGCGGTTCGGAGAAAAAACCTCGACGGTCCCCAGATTGTACTCCCGCTGCTTGGCCTGGATGAACTCCTTAAGCTCGCCCACCCGCTGCGAGTCGAAGAGCCCCTCCTGCGTGATCCGCTGACTCAGCTGGCGCGCATAGAACAGGGCGTTGTTGGCGGAGTTCTGATAGTAGGTCTGGCCGATCTCCAGAGATCCCTGCAGCGCGTTTTCCACCTGGACGTCCAACAGCCTCTCAAAGGAGCGGGTGACAAAGCCGCCCGCTATGATGAAAAGCAAGACGCTTGGGACCAGAGAGAGCGCGATGAAAGCCAGCACCAGACGGACCCGCAGACGGGAGCCGAGGATGCGCTTCTTGCGCTCGAAGATCAGCTTGACGAGGTTCCGGACGACCAGAAAGATGAGCAAGATGAGGAGGATGATGTTGATGTTGAGGAGGAGAAAGAAGCCGATGTTGCCGCTCAGAGAGGATTCGCCGAAGACCTCGGGGATCTGGACCTCGAAAAAGGCGAAAAGG
Organism: Deltaproteobacteria bacterium; assembly: GCA_016184235.1. GTDB lineage: Bacteria > Desulfobacterota > Binatia > UBA9968 > UBA9968 > UBA9968. The sequence continues at coordinate 6,489 of JACPDC010000096.1, forward strand.
AGCACCATCAGGGTGGTGACCAGGATCACCATCCCTTCCCGCTTTCTCCGCAAGGCCTCCTCGCGCCTGAGCCTATCCTCTAGCGTCTTGGAGCTGTCTGTGACTTCCATGCCTTTGAGGGCCCTTCCATGAGGTAAAAAACAATAAAATTTTACCTCCGAAAGAGGTAAAGGACAAGGGTTATGATCAGGCTCAAGAGCAGGCAGCTCGTGAGCGGGAAGTAAAAGCTAAAGTTCTCCCTGCGGATATATATATCTCCGGGAAGCTGGCCGAGCCAGGGGATCTTGATTCCAGCGGAGAGAATGGCCCCTAAGACCACAAGGAGAATTCCGAGGAAGATCAGCACCTTGCCGAAACTGGTCATGATTCAGGCCCAACAAATAGCGTTCAGCGGTCAGCTCTCAGCTTCTTAGCTGACAACTGAATGCTGATAGCTGATGGCCGAATTTTAAAAGAGGCTCTCCTGCTTCTTGGAGGCGCCCGGCGCGCCGGCGCCCTTTTTACGGCCGAAATGCTCGTAGGCCAGAGAGGTGGCTACCCGTCCCCTGGGGGTGCGGTGCAAAAAGCCGGCCTGGATCAAGAACGGCTCGTACACGTCTTCGATCGTGTCCTTCTCCTCGCCGATCGCGGCCGCCAGGGTCTCCACTCCCACAGGCCCTCCGTCGAACTTGTCGATCAAAGTGACCAGGAGCAACGTGTCCATCTTATCGAACCCCCTGGGATCCACTTCCAGCATCTTCAGGGCCTCTTCGGTGACCCGCCTGGTGATGACACCGTCGCCCCTGACCTGGGCGTAATCCCGCACCCGGCGGAGCAGCCGGTTGGCGATTCTCGGTGTTCCGCGCGAGCGGCGGGCGATCTCCACCATCCCCTCATGGTCTCCGGTCACTCCCAGAAGGGAGGCGGACCGGCTCAGTATCTGCGTCAACGTCTCCGGAGAATAAAAATCCAGGCGGAAGATCGCGCCGAAACGGTTGCGCAACGGCGAGGTCAGAAGCCCGGAACGCGTGGTCGCGCCGACCAGCGTGAAGCGCTTGAGATCCAGCTTGATGGAGCGGGCGGATGGTCCCTGGCCGATCATCAGATCGATCTGATAATCCTCCATCGCCGGGTAGAGGACTTCCTCGACGACGTGATTCAGCCGGTGAATCTCGTCGATGAACAGGACGTCGCCCTCCTCGAGATTCGTCAGCAGAGCCGCCAGGTCGCCCGGCCTCTCCACCACCGGACCGGACGTGGCCTTGACGTTGACTCCCATCTCGCGCGCGATGATGTAAGCGAGCGAGGTCTTGCCCAGACCCGGCGGCCCGTGGAACAGGAGATGGTCCAGGACATCCTTCCGTCCCCGAGCGGCGGCGATCGCCACTTTGAGATTCTCCTTGACTTGGTCCTGGCCCAGGTACTCTTCGAAGGTTCGGGGTCGGAGATTGACCTCGTATTTTAGATCCTCATCTGTTCTGTTGGGAGTGATCTGACGGGATTCCATACTTACGATCTCAGATTTCAAATCTCAGATTGCAAACTGAAGAGTTCCTATTTGAGATCTGAGATTTGCCACTTGAAATTCAAATTTGCTCTGTAAATTTGACTATTGGCTGAGCCTGCGCAGCGCCTCCTTCAATACCTCTGCCAGCGTTGCTTCTCCCTGCCGGGCGACCTCCCGCACGCTCCTCTCCGCTTCTCCCTGCCGGTAGCCGAGGTTCACCAGAGCCGAGACCGCGTCGCGCGTCAGCTGTGAGCCGTCGGCCCGCCCGGTCTCTGCCGAAGACACCCTGAGCATCTTATCCCTCAGCTCCACGATCATCCGCTCCGCGAGCTTCCTACCCACCCCGGGAATCGAGAGCAGCTTGAGGTGATCCCCTTCCTTGAGGGCGCGCGCCAGCTCCTCGACCGGGATGCCGGAAAGGATATTGAGCGCGAGCTTCGGACCGATGCCGGCGACGCCGTTGAGGAGCAGAAAGATATGCTTCTCCTCTTGCTCCATAAAACCGAAGAGCTGCAAGGCGTCCTCCCGCAGATGGGTGTGTATGTGAAGGCTGATCGTTCCGCCCACCTCGGGCAAACGATAAAAGACGTTGAGGGGGATGAAGATATGGTAGCCCACTCCGGCCACGTCCACGATCACTTCGCCGGGCACTTTATGTTCCAGCGTTGAAAGGAGCTTTGATGGAGATCACAGATGGCGGCGGCCAGGGCGTCGGCCGCGTCCGCGGGGACTTTCCCCGACAGGCGCAGCAAAGAACCCACCATCTTCTGCACCTGCTCTTTGGTGGCCTGGCCGTACCCGGCGACGGCCTGTTTGATTTCAGCGGAGCTGTACTCGCGCACCTCGACGCGGCTCTCCGCGGCGGCAAGCAACGCCACTCCCCTGGCCTGGCCCAGCTTCAGCGCGCTCTGGGGATTGCGGGCGAAAAACACCTTCTCCAGGCTGATCCCCTGGGGCCGGTAGCGGCCGAGGACCTCTTGAAGACCGCGGTAGATACGGGACAAGCGGTTTGCCTGGTCGTGGCTTGCCGGAGAGCCGATGGTGCCGTGGGCCACATGAACGAGGGATCCTGCGGCCATCTCCACGACCCCCCAACCGGTAGCGACCGTGCCAGGATCGATTCCCAGTATCCTCCGGCTTTCTTTGGACGATTCCGCCGCCCGGTCGCAGCCCGGTGGAATACCCATCAACTGGCCTTTTCCAAGAGCTCGTCCGGAATGTCAAAGTTCGCCGCCACGCTCTGCACGTCATCGTGGTCCTCGAGTTCCTCGGTGAGCTTGAGGATCTGCTCGGCGGAGGCGCCGGCCAGGGCCACGGTGTTCTTCGGAATCATGGTGACCTGGCCCTCCAGGACAGGAACGTCTTGGCGCCGCAAGTGCTCCCTTACCTTTTCGAAATCTTCCGGCCGCGTGACGATCTCAAAGAGACCGCCCTCCTCCCGCACGTCCTCGGCGCCGGCATCGAGCGCGAGACTGATCAAACGGTCCTCTTCGATCTTGACTTTGTCGACCATGATCAAGCCCTTCTTGTCGAACATCCAGGCCACACAGCCGTTCTCACCCAGATTGCCTCCGTGCTTGGTGAAGAGGCGACGGATCTCCTGCACGGTCCGGTTCTTATTGTCCGTCAGGACCTGCACCATGATCGCGGCCCCGCCGGGACCGTACCCTTCGTAATGAATCTCCTCGTAGGTAACGCCTTCGAGCTCGCCCGTGCCCTTTTTGATCGCCCGTTCGATGTTGTCGCCGGGCATGCTCGCGGCCCGCGCCGTCAACACGGCCGTGCGCAGGCGCGGATTGGCGTTGATGTCGCCGCCCCCCATACGCGCCGCCACGGTGATCTCCTTGATCAGCTTGGTGAAGAGCTTTCCCCGCTTCGCGTCCTTAGCCGCTTTTTTGTGCTTGATGGAACTCCATTTGGAATGACCAGACATACAGGCAAGGAACTCCTTCTGCTGACCGCTAAACTAGCACAATCCTCATTCTGGGTAAACGGTTTCCCGCCACGGCGACGCGAAGGTCGAGGTGCGTATCCGACTCTACCTGCCCGGCGGGTGTTGTCTAGCTGGCTTTTGCGGGTCGAACCGTGCAGTCGGCGTAGATCTGAATGGAGTCCTCCGCTATCCGAGAACCCTGCGTAATGAGCGTCACTATGCTCCGTACATTGCGGCTGACATTGTCGATGTCGCTAACAGGAAACCCGTCCCGCAGAAATCTCCCGATCAGCTTGTCCTCCTGCAGGGTTATAATCTGGAGCGACTCAGGCTTGTCCGCTTTGAAGTAGTGCTCGGTCCCACGGGCACAGTTGTCCAATTCCCTCTGCAGCTTCGCCGAGATTTTTATGCCCACAAACAACCGTTTATCTAACTCGTACATAGGGGGCCTCCTTTACCTCCATCCCTTGGTCTGGAAATGGAGAGGATCTCTTAAGTTTTGCAATTCCCGGTAGTAATAAAGCGCCGCGGGCCTTCGATCCTTAAATCTCAGGCGGCTGAGAAATGCAAGTTCCTCCTGGGTCAAGTCTCCGCTCAGGGACGTGTCTTGGAGAAACTCTCTCAGCCCGGGTTCCTCGCCTGTCGCCGGTTCCAGGTCCCTTTCCACGAACTCAAACTGCTTTATCCTTTCACGGCCCGATTCAGCGGCCAGAACGACCTTCATGCCAAAGGTCACAAGATCGATGTCCCAGGATTGAATAAGCGGTTCCAGGAAATAGGTGAAGTTCTGTACCGACAGGTTGAAGATATCGGTATCCAGGAACTCCAGAACGATTACCCGCATCTCCTGGAAGCTTTTTTGGTTGAGCCGAGCGACCACCCGGAGCCAATCCTCGTTTTTCCATTCTTCCTTGGCCACTCCCTTGGCTACGTCCAAAAGTTTCTGCGTGACGAGGCGCTCGATCTCCCCGAAGGGTTCCTTTTGAAAGATAGAGCGCAGTTGGTTGGTCTTCTCAGATTTGCACTTGCGCAGAATCAGTTCTCTGATCTCTTGAAACAACGGCGTCGCGGTTTCTTCGATCTTTCTCTTGAGCTCCTCCCTGCGCTGTGCGTCGGCCAGCTTTGCCAGCTCTCCAGTCGGAAGTTTCAAGAACGCCTCGATCTTTTCATAAATGTCCGACCGATTGGGCGCGGGAAGAGATTTCCTGCCGGTCAGCAACTGAGAGATATAAGACTCTGTCACCTCTGCCGCCGCAGCCAGGTCCCTCTGCTCGTGTCCCAGTTGTTCCAGCCGATGTTTAACTAACTCTTTAATCTCCATGGTGTTTCTGCCTTTGATTAACTGAATTCGGTTATTTATACTATATTTTATCGAGTGTGTAAATATTCAACTTGACAACTTGAGTTAATTCATCTAGGGTAGGTTCATTCATTTTAAGGCATCGGGTTTCACTTCCCCTAAGGTATTGAAGGGCCTGTCGAAGGCGGTTGAAGGCGCCCAGCCCTTGCGTTAACAAGCTATTTTTCACACGCGACTTGGAGATGCGTCACAACAATCCCATTGATCGGGGAGAGCCCGGCCTTTTACCGCAGGAGGTAGAGGATTCGCCGGATATTGATTTGCAGGAGCCGTCTCGGGAAGCTAGCTGGGACCCTGATCAACTGCTCAATCCGGAAAATCCTATAGAGGAGGTGGCGGATGAGGAAGTGGCGGACGCGGATCTTGAGAGCGGCCTTTCGGAGAAGGCAAGAAATCCGGTTATTCTATATCTCCGGGAGCTGGGATCCATCCCCCTCTTGAGTCGCGAGCAAGAAATTACCCTGGCCCAGAAGATCGAGGAGGGTGAGGCCCAGATCACCACAGAGGCTTTATCGTCCCTTCTCGCGCTCCGTTGCGCCCTCGATCTCGGGAAAAAGGTCGCTGCCGGACTCGTAAATGTGCGCGATGTGGCGAGGGATCCGGACGAGACATCGGCAAATCTCCTGGTAGACGAAAAAACTCTCACAGCTCATTTTCGGACGCAAATGAGAAAGCTCCAGCATCTGGCCGGCAGTTATGAAAGCACCGTCCGGCAACTGGAAAAGCGAATGAGTCAAGGGCATCGGGAGCGGCTCGATAAGAAACTGATCCGGCAGAGAGAAAAAATCGCCCCCGTAGTGAAGAGTCTCCGGCTTAACCGCGGCCAGATCGAGATTATTATTGAATCCCATAAACGGACCTACGAGAGACTCAAGGAGCTGGAACAGAAAACGGGAGGAAAAGCAAAAAGGGTAGCGATTCAAGCCATCGAGAAAGAGATGGGAATGGCTGCCCAGGAAATTGCACGGAGGGTTCAGAGCATTATTGACAAAATGGCGCAGGTCGCCTTGGCCAAGAAGAACTTCATCGAGGCCAACCTCCGTCTCGTTGTGGCCATTGCGAAAAAGTACGGCGGCCGGGGCCTCCAGTTGCTCGATCTAATCCAGGAAGGCAACCTCGGCCTTATGAGGGCCGTAGACAAATTTAATCACCGGCTCGGTTTCAGGTTTTCAACTTACGCCAGCTGGTGGATACGTCAGGCTATCACCCGGTCCCTATCGGATCATTCCCGCACCATCCGTATCCCGGTCCACATGGTGGACTTGGCTACCAAATTTACTCGAACCGCTGTTTACCTCAACCGCAAACACAGCCGGCGGCCCACTCTGGAGGAGATTGCCGCTGAGATGGGAATGCCGGTAGAAAAGGTCGAGCCCATCCCCAACCTGGTAAAAGAGCCGCTTTCTCTCGAAACGCCGATAGGCGACGGAGAAGAGGCCTGCCTCGGTGACCTGGTCAAGGATGAGCGCTCGACGGACCCGGAGAAAGCGGTTCTTGATCTCAACCTTCAGGAGGAGACGCGAAGAATCCTGGCGACTCTCAGCCCTAGGGAGGAAAAAATCATCCGTATGCGCTTTGGTATCAGAGAGAAATCGGATTATACGCTCGAGGAGACGGGGAAAATTTTTAGCGTCACGCGTGAAAGAATTCGTCAAATCGAGGCCGCGGCCCTGAGAAAGCTCCGCCACCCACAGAGAATTATCACCCTTTGAGGCCGTCACGGCGACTAACAGCCGGACCAAGCGCTCTGTTTGCCCGGCCGCGTTAAGGGTGCTAAGATGAACATGTTCCTTTAGAGCTTCTTTTCAATTCGGCGAACCTCTGAGCTTTAAACGAGCCGGAGGTTTTTTGTTTTTACCCAGGGAGGATGACATGTCAGAGACAATGGCTCCAAGCAAACTGCAAGACGGAACGCTGATCCGGCATAAAGTGACGGGGTACGAAGGGCGAATAGAAGGCGTCACGGAGATTAAGACGTGCTTCACCGCGGGAGGGACTCTGCTGGAAAAGTCCAATAGCAAGCAGACCTTTCAATACCGCGTGGCTGTCAAGGGAGAAACCATGCGGCGGATCGCGCCGGCCGAGGATTTGGAGATATTGGAAACGGCCACGCAGGTCGTCTGCGCCCGCTGCCAATTTTCTTTCAGGACCAAACCGGGCCTGGGCGAGAAGCCCGCGGGCCGCTGCGAGTGCGGGGGATGGATCTGCCCGTCGTGCCTGGACTGCCGGGATGCGGGGGAGCAGTCCCGCTGCCTGAAGCAGCGCAAGCGCCTAGCCAGGAAACTCGCGTTACAGAAAAAAGCCGGGGTGGGTTGACATAAGGGCTGAAACAACGTAGAGTGGCTTTACTTCTTCAGTATAGGGCCTTCTGAAAGAGGAAAAGACAAAGGTTGAAGGCCCAGTCAGTCTCTCCTTGCGAAACGATACCTAAAGGATAAACCGACCAGAGCGTGGTTCCAGTCTTTAAGTTCCCCATGTTCTGCTCCCATTAGCGGTCAGCTTCTCAGGGTCAAAGACACCAACATTCTCTTATAAGGAGGAGAACATGAGTAACAAACTGTATGTAGGCGGATTGCCCTATTCGGCGACGGAAGGGCAGCTGCAAGAACTATTCGCGGCCCACGGGACCGTGGAATCGGCCAAGGTGATCTCGGATAAATTCACCGGCCAATCACGCGGCTTCGGCTTCGTGGAGATGAGCTCGGGGGCCGAGGCCCAAAAGGCGATCCAGGCCCTGAACGGCACCCAGCTGGATGGCCGCACCCTGGTCGTCAACGAGGCCAAGCCTATGGAAAGGCGCGATGGCGGCGGAGGACGGGGCGCCAGGAGTGGTGGCGGACGTGACCGCTGGTAGTCTAGTGGTTTTGGAATAATGAAAAGGGGGGGCAACGGGTCGGTTTGCCCCCCCCTTTTTTTGCCCTCATCCCGCTGCAGGGTTACCGGTCGGCGCTTTCCGGGGGAGACTAAAAAACAATGATATTCCATGCGACAGAGATCTCGGGCTTTATCGCTCTTTTCTTATACGCGAGTTTTTTTGAGTGGGTTCTGCACCGGTTCTTGATGCACCAGCTCGTCTGGTCGTATCCCTTCAAATCCCACGCCCTGGTCCACCACGGCATCTTCCGTTCGGGCCCGACCTATTTCCTATCGCAGGGGGAGGATCTCAAGCTGGGAAAAATCCGCTTCGCCTGGTGGAACGCGCCCCTGATTCTCGGTCTGCATATCCCCCTACTCCTTTGGATACAGCGCCTTCTCCATATGAATATTTTCTTCGGCGGGATGGCGGCGCTTGGTCTCTATTACTTCTTCTATGAGTATCTCCACTTCTGCATGCATGTGCCGAAGGAACGCTGGATCGAGAAAACAGCCTGGTTTTCTTGGCTCGACTCCCATCACCACATGCACCACAAGCGGCACTTCAACAACCTGAACGTAGTTCTGCCTTTAGCGGACCTCGTTTTCGGCACCCTGATCCCGGCCAGAGACAGGCTCGCGGTTCCCGAGCGTCCAGGCAAAGCGCTGACCCTCGCCCGGGCCTTGCCGCAAGCCCGGCCCTAGTTGAGCAAATCGCCCACAAAGGGCTATTTTCTCACGACCTTCGAACCGGGACTGCGCTTTGAAGGAAAGGCTTTCGTCTCATTCCCTGTTCCTGTATAATTTATCGTTAATGTTGACTTACTGTTCGTCGACCTGCCGCTGCAGCGGACGAATAATGCCGCCGCTAAGCGGCCAGGCGTTCCAATGGCTTTGGCTGGCATCCACTCTCTTTTTCTTTTCCACCGCCTGCTCTTTGCCCCCCGCCAAGGTCAAGGTTCCTGCGCCCGCGTCGACCGAGGGCGGCGCCACGCAGACGGGCATCGCCTCCTGGTATGGGCCGGGATTTCACGGTCGTCCTACCGCCAGCGGCGTCATCTACAACCAGAACGATCTCACCGCGGCCCACCAGACACTACCCCTCGGCACGAGGGTCATGGTCACCAATCTGGCTAACGGCAGATCCGCGGAGGTCACCATCAACGACCGCGGCCCATTCGCCAAGGGGAGGATTGTCGATCTTTCTTACGCCGCGGCGAGAACACTGGGGATGATCGGGCCCGGGACGATCCCGGTGCGCATCGAAGTCATCGACAGCGGTCCCTACAGGATCCAAAGCATCCGCCCGAGCCTGGACTACACCCTTCAGGCCGGCTCTTTCGTCGAGCTGGAGAACGCTCAAAGGCTGAAAGAGCATCTGGCTAAAAGTTACCCTCGGGTTCCCGACGTCACTATCGTCCCGGTCCACGGCAAGGACTCCATCCACTACCGGGTGCAACTCGGGACCTTTTCCAACCGTCGCGACGCCGAAGGGCACGCGCAGCAGCTGGCGCGCAAGGGCTTTCCGATCATCATCATGGAGAAGTGAATGACGGGGATGCGGCGGTCTCTCGCCCGGTTCTGGCTCCTGGGCGTTCTCTCCCTCTCCCCTGGCTGCGCAGAGAGCGATCTCCGTCTCCCCTCTCCCCCTCTCCTGTCCTTTGAGGAGCTCAAACAAAAGGTCTCGCGTCTTCGAGAGCTCCCGTTTCTCCAGGAAATCTCCGTCGAGACAAGATCGCTGGAAGAGATCCAGGCGCTGCTGGAAAATTCCCTTCGGGCCGGGAACAAGAGGGAAGACCTCGAGCAAAGGGCGGAGGTGTATGCGCGTCTCGGCCTGCTGCCGGAGCGCACGGATCTCGCCAAGACGCTCCTCGGTTTGCGCCTGTTGCACCGTCCCGTCCTCCCGGACGCGCGGCGCGGGACTATATTCCTGCCGAAGGCGCCGCCAAGACCTGCTCTTACTCTTTTGGGTCTTTCCTCGGGGGCCGAGGAAACAACCAAACAGCTCCTGACCGCCTACGCGTTGTCCTACATCCTGCAAGAGCAGCACTTCGACTGGGAGGAGAAGATCCGCAATGGCACCACCGAGGATGCGCGGCTTGCCCTGCGTGCCCTGAGAGACGGAGACGCCGCGCTGGTCGCGCTGGCGCACCTGATGGGAGACTCCAAGGAAAACCGGCAGAAGGTCGTTGGCGCGCTTCAGGGGTTGAGCCGTCTGCCCGCGCGGCTGGATAAGGAGCTCTTCGAGTTCCCCGAACTGTTGCGCCGGAAGGTGGCGTTTCAATATCTGCAAGGAAGCAAATTCGTCGCGTGGGCCTATACCCTCAAAGGGTGGGAAGGGGTGAACTCTCTCTTTCGCCATCCGCCTGTCTCCACCGAGCAGCTTCTCCATCCGGAGAAGTACTACGTCAAGCGGGACCAGCCGGTTCGGGTCGTGCCCTGGCCCCTGATCCGCCGGTTCGAAGGAAAAAAGGTCCTGGATGAGACGCTCGGAGAGTTCTTCATTCAGACGCTCCTGAGTCGCGCATTGTCCGAGGGAGAAGCCAGACAAGCAGCCGCGGGCTGGGCCGGCGATACCTTGCTCGCCTTCCGGCCGGGGAGGGAGCTGCTCCTCGGCTGGATCACCGCCTGGGACAACCCGGAGGAGGCCGGCGAATTCCACGCCGGCTTTCTGAAGGCGCTCGAACGCCGCCACGGCGTCTCTCTGAGGCCGCCGCCGGGCCGCGGCGATCTCCTCACTGCCGCGCTACCGGGCGGGCGCTCGCTGCTCCTTCAGCTCAGAGAGCAATTCGTTTTTTTCTTAGACGGAATCTCCCCGCCCTTCTCCCTGAACATAGCTGAGGAGCTCTGGAGCGATCTGGAGACGGGAGCAGAGGCGGAGCCGCCCGAGCTTACCCGAAGAGGCCGTCACTCTTTGCCGCCCAGGAGGTAGCGCTCTCCGTCTCTCACAACCCGCCCTTCGCGCACCAGCTTTATCAGATGCGCCTCGACAGAGAGCCGGCCGACGGACTGCAGCGGCGCGGAGAGATCGGCATAAATTCGGGCGGCGATAGCGGGAATGGTATTCCGACCTCCACGCAAAGAGTCCAGCACCTCTCTCTCCCGCAACCACCGATGATCGATGTATTCGCGGATCTTCCCGTAGGGATCGTGAATGACCGGGCCGTGGCCCGGCAGGAGCAGTCGGATTTTCAGATCCAGGAGCTTCTCCAAGGACTGAATGTACAGGGCCATGTCGCCGTCCGGAGGCGGAATGACCGTGGTCCCCTGGCCGAGAATATGATCGCCGGTAAAGAGGATCTGCCGGCTCGACTCGTAGAAGCAGCAGTGGCCGGACTCGTGTCCGGGCGTATGGACGACGGTGAGCTCGCCGCCGTCATAGGGGATACTTTCGCCGCTCTTGTAGGTGAAGTCTTCTCCGCCCAGATATCCTGCGCGTAAGGCGCAAATACCCAGCTTCGCCCCTGTGCGCTGCTTAAGCGCTACCGCCCCGCCGCAGTGGTCGCGGTGAGTGTGAGTCAAGAGAATCTTTTCGATTCTCTTTCCCCCCGTGCGCTCGATCTGCTCCAGGATGCCGTCGATATTTTCCTCTCCGGGCAGGGCGACGTCGATGACAGTGATCTCTTCCCGGCCGAGCAGGTACTGATTGGTGCCGGTGAGCGTCATCATGCCCGGATTGGCCGCGGTGAAGTGGCGGATGTGTTCTAAAGCCTCCATGAGCCCCCGGGCGATTTAAAGCGGTCGACGGCCGGCCACCTGCTCTACTGTTTTCGTCCGATCTCACGGAGCAGCTTGTCCCAGCGGTCATTAGCCTTCTCGTACTGCTCGGTTGTGAGCCCTTGCTCGGGATACCAGCGCCTGAAGCCGTAGTCGGTCGAGGCGCTGCCGTACTCGAACTTCTCAAGAATTTTCTGGCCCTCCGGACCCAGGATAAAGTCGGTAAACAGGACCCCCGCATACGGGTGGGGCGCTCCCGAGGGGACGGCGGCGGCCCCGGCGTTGGTCGGAACCACTTCCATGGAGACCCACGCCACCGGCGCCTTCTTGGCGATCGATACCAGGGCGTGGTTGCGAAAGATCGTAGGAGAGACGCCCACCTCACCGGAGATCACCAGATCCAGGAGGGCGCGGCCGGAGACCGCATAGAGCCTGACGTTCTGCTGCTTCAATTTTTTGACGAACTCCTCCCCCTTGAACTGGAGCATCGCCGCGATCATCCGGCTGCCGGTATCGCTGGTAGCGAAGGCGAGCTTGTCCTTGGAAGCGGGTCTCAAGAGATCTTCGAAGCTCTTGGGGACATCGTTCGCCGCGATGGATTTTTTGTTGTAGGCGACCCCGATATAGGACTCGCGGGCGCTGGCCCAGAAAAAGAGCCCCCGGTCGGCCTTTTCCTTGGCCTCGGCCGGGTACTTGCCGAGATGAGGCGAGTAGAACGGCGTGATCAACTTGTCGTCCCGCATTGCCTTCATTAAAGGCATGGTGCTTTCCACCGTGTCCACCAGATAGCGCCTGGCCTGCGCCTCGGCCATGATCCGCGCCATTAGATCCTGGCTCGAGCCGCGGTAGGCCTCCACCTTGACCCCCGGGTATTTTTTCTCAAACGCCGCGGCGAGCTCCTTGTAGGAGCCGCCCGCGAGCGAGGTGTACCAGGTCACTCTGCCTTCTCTCTTCGCGCCCGCCGCCAGGAGTTGCTCGCGGTCCGCGCCTGTGTAAGCCGCCAGCTCCTGGAGCGAAGCAGGCTGGCCGCCCTCGGCCCACGACGCGCCAAAAAGAGTCACGGCGAGGATAACCGCCATAGTTCTCATTTTCATCGCTTTCTCCCCCCGATCCCGTCTCGAGCCGTTCGCGCTCAGTAGCCCTTTCCTATCAATTGGTTGTAAAAGAGCTTGAAAAACTGTTTCAATCTTTCCGGCCGCTTGTAATGAGCGAACTCCTGCGGCACCTTGAATTCTTTTTCGATCTGCTCGAGCGTTTTGCCGGCCGCGATCATCTTAGCAACCTCGCCCCGCATGACGACGAAATAACGCTTTTGCTCCTCGAGATCCTTGACCCCCCGGCCGACGTGCACCGGTCCATGGCCGGGAACATAAGTGTCGACGGGCAAGTTGCGCTGCATGACCTTGTCGAGAATCTCGATCCATCCCTTGACGTTGGAAAACCAGACGCCCGCGGACTCTCCCTGACCAGGATGGATTTCGGTATCGAGGAGATCCCCCATGAGCATTACCCGGCGCTGCGGAATGTAGACGGTGAGGTCCCCGGTGCTATGGCCTCTCCCCTCGGCCGTGATATGGAACGTGAGCCCGCCGAAATAGAGCGTCATGCTGCCGTCGAAGCCGATGTCCGGACGGACCAGCTCTTTTCCTTTATAAGCTGCAAACCGCTTTTCGTTGGAGTTCTTCCGTTCTTCAAACTCCGCCGCCTCCTGCATGAACATATCCTGCACCTGGTTCCTGGTGGCGATATAGGTCGGCTTGTCTTCGCGGAAGTGCCATGCGCCCGAGGCGTGATC
>JACPDC010000188.1 GCA_016184235.1 Deltaproteobacteria bacterium
TGCCGCCGGGGTGCGGCATCTTTTCCAACAGCAGCACTTTGGCGCCGGCGTCGTGGGCGGTGATCGCGGAGACGGCCCCGGCAAAACCGTAGCCCACGATGACAACGTCCGTCTCTCTGTCCCATTTGACTGTAGCATTTGCCGCCAATGTTCAACCTCCGCTATCGAAGAGATTCTTATAGACGCCGCCGCGAGAGCTGTCAACGTGGCAGGCAGTCGGCTCGGGGAGTTGCCTCGCTTCCCGAAAGCAATAGGGATCGCTCGGGGGCTCACCTCGCGCGGCCAAAGCAATAGTTTGGTGGGCTCTTTGAACCTGCACGACTGGTGCTTTGGCCTTGCTCAGCGAGCCCCCTCGCTTTACGGGGCGACCGAGGGGAGCGCGAATGAGGCTGCGGACGTCCGACTGGAAGGCTTCGGTTTGAGCAGAGGTCTATCGGCCGCAGCCGAGAGCGCGTTCCCTGAGGGAGCCATTGCATTGATCTTGAGAGACGCCTTCGGCGGGCTAGTTGACACTTTGAGCGGTTCTATAGATACTCACCGTCCATGAAGGGCGGCTTCAAGATCATCGACTCGGACATGCATCTGAGAGAGCCGGCGGATTTATGGGAAAAGTACATGGAGCCTGAATGGCGCGACCGGGCGCCGAAGATCATCAGCTCGCCGTCCCGCAGCTCGGCCATGGTCCTGCTGGAGGGCAGGATACTCGGAGGTTATCCGCCGGCCTATCGCGGCGGGATCTTCGACGCCACGCGCATCGACGCCGAGATCGCCGAGGCGAGGGCCAGAGGCTTTGATGCCGCGTCGCAGCTAAAGGCCATGGATAGAGAAGGGCTCGATATCGCGGTGATGTATCCCTCCATCGGCCTGGGCATCATGATGAGAGAGGAGATCGCCCCTAAGCTCGCCGCCGCTATCGCCCGGGCCTACAACAACTGGCTTTATGATTTCTGCCGGGCCGATCCCAAGCGCCTCAAAGGCGCGGCCATGATCTCCCTGCACGACGTTACCGAGGGGGTGAAGGAGGCGCAGCGGACGGTGACCAAGCTCGGCTTTGCCGGCGTCTTTGCCCGGCCGGAGCCGCTGCGCTCCCTGCCCTGGCATTCGAGATACTATGACACCCTTTGGGCCGCCCTCGAGGAGCTCGGGGTGCCCATCGGCTTTCATTCGGCGGCCGCGAGCGGGGAACTGCCCCAGATCGGCGACCGCTTCGGCGACAACCTGCTCCTGCGCCACGTCTGCGCCCATCCCATGGAGAACATGCTGGCGATGGTGGATGTCATCGGCGGCGGCGTGCTGGAGCGCCACCCGAAGCTGAAGGTCGCTTTTCTGGAATGCTACTCGGGTTGGGTCTCCTTCCTGCTGCACCGTATGGACAACGCCGTCGAAAAGGGCCGCCACCCGCTCATCGGCAAGCTCAAGCCCAGCGAGTATTTCAAGCGCCAATGCTGGATCTCGACGGAGGCGGAAAAAGAGTTGCCGATGATCGTGGAGCTCGTCGGGGACGACAACATCGTCTATTCCACCGACTATCCGCACGGCGACTCCGAGTATCCCCGCGCGGTCGAGGAGTTTCTGGAGATGCCAGGGATCTCCGCCCGGACCAAGAAGAAGATTTTGTGGGACAACTGTGCCCGGCTCTATGCCATTCAATAGCAAAAGCAGAGGAGGTGGAGCTTGACCTTTCGAGTCGTAGGCAAGGCGGTGCCCCGGATAGAAGGGGAGGACAAAGTAAGCGGGAAGACGCTGTACGCGGCCGATGTGGCCATAGCCGGCGCTCTGTGGGCCAAGGTGCTGCGCAGCTCGGTTCCGCACGCGAAGATAGTCAGGGTCGATGCCTCGAGGGCGAGGGCGCTTCCCGGCGTGCGCGCCGCGCTGACGGGCGAGGATCTTCCGCAGGTTTATGTCGGCTCGCGCATGAAGGATATGCCGGTGCTGGCGCGCGACCGCGTCCGCTTTGTCGGTGATCCGATCGCCGCGGTGGCCGCCGAGAGCCCTGCGATCGCCGAAGAGGCGCTGAGTCTCATCGAAGTGGAATACGAGGAGCTTCCGATACTCTCCGATCCCCTGGAGGCGATGCGGCCCGGCGCGCCGCTCATCCACGAAAACAGGTCGGGTTACAAGAACGCGCCTGCCGTGCCCCCGGAGATCCCGAATCTTCAGTCGGTAAGCGTCAGAAAGAACGGCGATCTGGAGGAGGGGTTCAAGCGGGCGGCGCGCGTCTTCGAGCATACCTTCCGCACCCAACTCACCCACCACGGTTATCTCGAGCCCCACGCCTGCGCCGTGAGGATCAATGCAGGCGGCAGGGTCGAGATCTGGGCTGCCAACAAGGCGCCTTATAACCTGCGTGATCAGTTGGTCGCTGATCTGGCCATTCCCAAAGAGAAGATCAAGGTGCACATTATGTCGGTCGGCGGAGACTTCGGCGGCAAGGCCTCTCTGATCGACGTGCCGATCTGCTATTTCCTGGCCGAGCGCTCGGGCAGGCCGGTGAAGCTGATCTTCGAATACTCCGAGGATCTCATGGCCGCGGCGCACAGGCACCCTGCGGTGATTACGCTGCGCACCGGAGTCGATTCCGACGGAACCCTGACTGCGGTGGAGGCGAAGATCGTCTACAGCGGGGGGGCCTATGCCGCCTTCAAGATCAATCCCGAGGTCACGGTGCTGGGCGGCCGCCGGCTGGCCAGCTATTACCGGGTCCCGGCGATCAAGGCCGAGACCTGCTGCGTCTACACGAATCAGGTCCCCTGCACGCAGTCGCGCACCCCCGGCAGCCCGCAGGTGGTCTTCGCCATGGAATC
>JACPDC010000097.1 GCA_016184235.1 Deltaproteobacteria bacterium
CCGGAGGAGATGCTCAAATTTTATGGCGTCAGGGTGGGGGACAAGGTGGCCGATCTCATGGCGAGCAGGGGCTATTACACGTCCATTCTCTCTCAGCTGGTCGGCGAGAAGGCCGTGGTTTATGCCGCCCATCCCACGTTTCGCCAGGAAACGCGTGAGCGCTTCAAGAATCCGCTCTACGCGAACGTCAAGCTGATCGAAGGCAATATGGGCAGCGTCGCTTTGCCTGCGGATGGTTCGCTCGATTTTGTTCTTATTAATCTAGACTATCATGAGGTTGATCACGCTGACCGGGCAGCGATGAACAAGAGGGTTTTTGCCGCCATGAAACCGGGCGGAGTTTACGGCGTTGTGGATCACGCCGCTCAGGAGGGCGCTGGCGATCAGTTCAGGAAAAGTCTTCACCGCATAGAGAAGGCGCTGGTGATCAAGGAGGTGACAGCCGCAGGCTTTGTCCTGGCGAAGGAGAGCGACATGCTGGCAAACCCCCAGGATCGGCGCGCGGAGAGCGTGTTTAAAGATCGCGGGAAAAGCGACCGCTTTGTGCTGCGGTTTGAAAAGCCGAGATCCTAGGATCAGCTTCGCGACTAGGGCCTACTTCTTCTCCCAGGGCTTTTCGATGGGCAGGTCCGCTCGGTTTCCCCACTCTCCCCAGGAGCCGAGGTAATTGCGCACTTTGGGAAAGCCGATGAGCCGCAGCGCGACATAGGTGTGGGCGGAGCGATAGCCTCCCTGGCAGTAGGGAACCGCCTCCTTGTCCGGAGTCACTCCCAGGTCATGGTACATCTTGCGCAGCTCCGCCGCGGGTTTGTACTTTCCGCTGGGGTCGAGGTTGTTGGTCCATTCGAGATGCACCGCCCCGGGGACGGCGCCGCCTCGGGCCGCGCGGATGTTTCTGCCCATATATTCGTCGTCGCTCCGAGTATCCACGATGCAGATATTTCTTTTGCCGAGAAAGCCGAGCACGTCATCAGCCGTGGCCAGAAGATCGCGCCTCTCGGCGATGTTGAATCGCCCGGCCTTGGGCGAGACGGCGTCCGTCGTGACCGGATAGCCGGCTTCCCTCCAGGTCTGGATGCCTCCGTCCAGGACGCGGACTCGAGAGTGTCCGAAATATTCCAAAAACCATAAACCGCGCGCCGCCCGCATGCCGGAATTCTCCTCGTAAAAAACGACGTCCTTCTCTTCGGTCACGCCGCGCATCTCCAGCACGTGGTGGATCATGTGCAGGAAGGCCTTCAGGGGAGCGGGGCTGGTGTCGACGAGGCTCAGGCCGAAGAGATCGAAGTGGACGGCGCCGGGGATATGGCCCTGGGCGAACTTTTCGGCGGGGCGAGTATCGATCAGACAGAGGCCGGAATCGCCGATTGTTTTCTTCAGCTCCTCCGGGGTTGTGAGGAGCTGTGCCGGGGTGTATTCTGCGTCCGCCATGACGAACTCCGTTCCGTTTGCAATGTGTTAACCTATAACACCACTTCGGTCGCGTCTCAAACCATGCGTAGCCGGTGGACCGGCATAGTCTTCGCAGCCGTTTTCTTCTTGTGCTCTTCTTTTACCTATCAGCTCGCCTTGCCGGGACGGAGTCTCTCTTTCCCGCAAGATCACTACTCCCATCCGGAATTCAAGACCGAGTGGTGGTACTACACGGGCCATTTGGAGACGGAGAGCGGAAAAAGCTACGGCTATCAGGTCACCTTCTTTCGCTTCGGCCTGCGCGATCGGCAGAGGGAGGAGAAAGAGAGGCCGCCCCTTTATACCGATCTCTATATGGCCCATTTCGCGCTTTCGGATAAGCAAGGGAGAAAATTTCTCTTTCGCGAGAGAAGCAACCGGGGCCTCGGCGGCAAGGCCGGCGCTGCCGCGCATCGCTACCTGGTTTGGAACGAGGACTGGAAAGTTCGGGGAAACGGAGGCGGCCACGTCATCGAGATCAAAGACCGGGACGTCGCGTTAAGACTCACCCTGGCGCCGCTAAAGCCGCCGGTCCTGCACGGGGACAGGGGGCTCAGCCAGAAAGATGAGGGGAAAGGCAGGGCCTCCTACTATTACTCGCTTACCCGGCTCAAAACCGACGGGGAATTGGAGATCGCCGGAACAAGAGACAGAGTTCGCGGCCTGAGCTGGATGGACCACGAGTTCGGCAGCAATCAGCTGGGAGAGGACCAGGTAGGCTGGGACTGGTTCAGCATCCAGCTCGATAACAAGAGCGAGATCATGCTCTACCTGATGCGCCGGCGGGACGGCTCTGCGGACCCTCATTCCAGCGGTACGCTGGTGCGTGAGAACGGCGCAACCCGGCGTCTCGCGCCGAGCGATTTTCGCATAGAAATCCTGGAGAGGTGGAAAAGCCCCAAGAGCGGCGGAGATTATCCGATGCGGTGGAAAGTCACCATCCTATCCGAGGGGATAGAGCTGGAGATCGCGCCGTTCTTCTCCGAACAGGAGCTCGATACGCGCAAAAGCACAAAGGTCACCTACTGGGAAGGAGCCGTCCGGATTAGCGGCAACTACGGGAAAAAGGCCGTCGTGGGGCTCGGCTACGTGGAGATGACGGGATATGTAGGAAGATTGAAAGTGTAGAGCGCTACGGTTTCAGGCACCTCTGCATGAGCCGGTCGAAGAACTCCACCGCCATGTCGATCTCTTCTCTGGTGATCTCGAAAGAGGGGGAGAGGCTGAAGACGTTCTTGTAGTAGCCGCCGATGTTCAAGATGAGACCGTAGTTCTTGCCGTTTTTGTTGAGATCCCCCTTCAACCCTTCCAGACAGACGCGCTGGGTCAGCTCGGGGTTCGGCGTGATGCCGTCCTCCTTGCAGAGCTCGATGCGCAGGGCCAGGCCGAGGCCGTCGACGTCGCCCATGATCTTCGGGTATTTCTTCTGCAGCTCTTTGAGCTGGGCGAGAAAATACTGCCCTTTCTCCTTCACTTTTTTCTCGTAGTCCTGCTCGTCGAGGAGCTTCAGCACCTCCAGGGCGAGGGCCGTCCCCTGCGGATTTGCCGCGTACGTGGAGTGGGTGGAGCCGGGTGGGAAGGTCTTGGGGTTGATGATCTCCTCGGTGGCCCAAACCCCGGATAGGGGATTGAGCCCGTTGGTCAGCGCCTTGCCGAAGACGATGATGTCCGGGGCGATGTCCAGGTGCTCGATGGCCCAGAATTTTCCCGTGCGAAAGAATCCCATCTGAATTTCGTCGTCGACCAGGAGAATCTTGCGCTCTTCGAGGATTTTTTTGAGCCCGACGAAATACTCTTTGGGCGGAATGACGTAGCCGCCCGTGCCCTGGACCGGCTCCATGTAGAAGGCGCCGAACTCGCACTCTCCTGCTTTGGAATCCCAGAAAGAGTAGTATTCGGTGTCGAAGAGCTGCTCGAATTGCTTCAGGCAGTAAAGCCCGCAGTCCTCCCGCTTGAGTCCGTAGAAGCAGCGGAAGCAGTAGGGGTAGGGGATGAAGTGGGCGCGGTCGCCGAAGTGGCCGTAGCGGCGCCGGTAGCGGTAGCTGGAGGTGATCGCCGTGGCGCCTAGAGTGCGGCCGTGGTATCCGCCCATGAAAGCGAAGCCCGCGTTCTTCTTGGTGTAGTTGCGGGCCAGCTTGACCGCGTCTTCGACGGCCACGGCGCCGCCCACGTTGAAGTGAATGCGGCCTTTCTTATGGAAGATTTTTTCGCTCAACCGGGCGATGCGCGCCGACACCTCGATCTTCTCCGCGTGCAGATAGTGGCTTCCGAGCTGGGGCAGACGATCCAGCTGCTTCTTAAGGCTTTCATGCAGCCGCCGGTTGCCGTAACCGAAGCTCGCCGTCGCCGAGGCCATCTGCAGATCCAGAAACGGGGTCCCTTCGGGGTCATAGAGAAGAGAGCCTTCGCATCTCGCAAAGAATTTCGGCGGCTCCGAGGAGTGGACGGCATCTCCCCAGGAGCAGTAGTCCGCTTCCAGCCTTCTGAGCTCTTCTTCAGTCATTGTGGTTTTCTTTCAGCGCTTCGACGATTCGCAGGACGTCGCGGAAATCGTGGATGACCCGGCTGGCGATCCCTTCCCGGCCGCAAAACTCCCTCAGGCCGTTTTTTGCCAAGACCAGGTCGGCATTCCTGGCAAGGAGAAGATCAGAGACGCCGTCGCCGATCACCACGGATCTGGTCGCGCCTTGTTTGAGTTGGTCGAAGAGGGCCGGTTTGCAGGTCGCGCATCCGTGTACGCAGCCCTGGGGAAAGTAGGGAAACGAGATCGCCACCCTGCCTTGCTCAAGTTTCAGGCCGCAGGCGAAAACGGGAATTTCCTTCACCGAGCCGTCGTAAGCGGAGAGGGCGCGCCGCAAGATCCTGTGGATCCAATAGTCGAATCCGTCGCTCAAAATGTGGAGGGCATGATGCTCCCGGGCGCAGTGCATAACGAACTCGCCGAAGAACGGGTCGACCTCGACCGAGTCGATGAAGTCGTCGAGCTCTGCGCGCCGGACTGTAATGAGCGGCATCTGTTTCTCAAGCACCTCCCTGGCCGTCAGCTTCCCCGCCAGCCAGTCGTCCTGGATCTCGCGCCACGACGGATCGGCGAACCTTTCCAGGATGGTGTCCGTGACGTTGATGCGCGTGATCGTATCGTCGAAGTCGCAAAATATGGCGAGTTTCATAGCCAATCTCGGACTAGCTCATATCAAGATAGGTTGCTGGTGTAAAGACAGACCATCCTTGATTTGGAGCGGGAAAGCGAGCAAAATTTCTCTGTCGCCATGGATCTTCGGTCAAAGGTAAGGGAAACGATTTTTAAATACAAGATGTTCTCCTCCGGGGAGAGGGTCTTGGTGGCGGTCTCCGGCGGACCGGATTCCGTGGCGCTGCTTCACCTGTTGCACGACTTGCAGGAAGAGATCGGCTTGCGCCTCGAGGTGGCGCACCTCCAGCACGGCATCCGGGGGGAGGAGGGGCGGGAAGACGCCTTGTTCGTGGCCTGTATTGCGGCAAAGCTGGCGCTGCCCTTTCACCTCAAGGATCTGGATCTCCCTGGGATGAGGGCGCAAAGGGGGCGGGGCAATCTCGAGGCCATGGGCAGAGAAGAGAGGTACGGCTATTTTACGGCGCTGGCTGAGGCCCGTGATATTCAAAAGATCGCCACGGGACATACGAGAGCCGACCAGATGGAAACCCTTTTCATGTGGCTGCTGCGCGGCAGCGGGAGGAGGGGTCTGGGCGGCATGCCTCCGGTGCGGCCGATCGCCGAAGGCGACCAGACCTCTTCCGGGCCCTTGCTGGTGCGGCCGCTGATCGAGGCCTCGAGGGAAGAGGTCGTCGATTTTCTCGCCCATGCGGGGCTGGAATACCGGACCGATAAGACCAACCTCGACCCGGCGCCGCTGCGCAACTGGATTCGTTTGCGCCTGCTTCCCCAGGTGAGGGAAAAATTCGGCCCGGAGCTTGAGGGGAGATTAGCTCACTCAGCGGAGATCTGCCGCCAGGAAGACGAGATTTTGGAGCGGCTAGCGCGCCAGGATCTGGCGCATGTCATCCAGGGCCAGCACCTTATGCGCGACCTCTTTCTCCGGCTGGGGGAGGCGATGCAGCGGCGGGTCCTACGTCTCTGGTGCGCTGCGAAACTGGGCCATGTCAGAGGTTTTGGTTTTTCCAACGTCGAGGAGGCGCTCGAATTCATTGCACACGGCCCGCCGCAGGGCCGCCTCTCGATCCCCGGCGGATGGGACTTGGTCAAGCGATACGGGAAGATCCACATCGAAAAGCAGGGGAGAAATCGCCAGCCCGTCTGTTACGCGTACGAGCTTCCGCGCCAGGGAGGGGAGCTGGTAGTTCCCGAGGCGAACATCAGAATCGAAGGCATGATCCTGTCCGCTTCTCCCGGCGCGACTCCTCGCGACCGCGGGGAGGCCCTGTTCGATCCGGCCGCGCTGCCGGAGACGCTGACGGTGCGAAATTTCCGCCACGGGGACCGCTTCCAGCCCCTGGGAATGCGGGGTCACAAGAAGCTCAAGGATCTCTTCATTGAAAAGAAAGTTCCCTTGGAAGTCCGCTCGACTCTGCCGCTCTTCCTGGCCGGAGCGGAGATCCTTTGGATTCCCGGGTACGGCCGCAGCGATATCGCCAAGATCGGCTCGGCGACCCGGGAGATTCTGAGGATCCGCGTGGAGCCGGGCCGTGCCTGACGTGCTCATGGGCTGATCTGCCCATGGTATATTGAACTAACTGTTCGTGTATGTTACACTTTTTCATCCGTTGCGTGTGACGGAGGTTTTCATTGAATCAACTGTCTAAAAATCTCGCTTTGTGGCTCGTCCTGGGGCTCATCTTCCTTCTGCTTTTCAACATCTTCAGCAAGCAGCACGGCAGGGAGCCGGAAATCATTTTCAGCGAATTTATCGCGGCCGTGGAGAGGGGAGGGGTGTCGGAGGTTACGATCCAGGGACATAACATCCAGGGAAAATACCAGAACGGAGAGCGGTTCAGGACCTTTGCTCCGAACGACCCGGAGCTGGTGAAGACGCTGCGCGAGAAGAAGATCAAGATTGCTGCCAAGCCCGAGGAAGAGTCTCCGTGGTACATGGTGCTCTTCGTGAACTGGTTCCCGATGCTTTTGCTGATCGGCGTCTGGATCTTTTTCATGCGCCAGATGCAGGTGGGCGGGGGCAAGGCGATGTCTTTCGGCAAGAGCCGGGCCAAACTGTTGACCGAGAATCAGCACCGGGTGACTTTCAACGACGTCGCCGGGGTCGAGGAGGCGAAAGACGAGCTGCAGGAGATCATCGCCTTTTTGAAAGATCCGAAAAAGTTTACCAGGTTGGGCGGACGAATACCCAAGGGGTGCCTTCTCGTCGGCCCGCCGGGGACCGGCAAGACGCTTTTGGCGCGCGCCATAGCCGGAGAGGCGGGAGTGCCGTTTTTCAGCATCAGCGGCTCCGACTTCGTGGAGATGTTTGTCGGCGTAGGCGCCTCGCGGGTAAGAGACCTCTTTGTCCAGGGTAAGAAAAATGCCCCGTGCATCGTCTTTATCGATGAGATCGATGCGGTGGGGCGCCATCGGGGGGCGGGCCTGGGCGGAGGTCACGATGAGCGCGAGCAGACGTTGAACCAGCTCCTGGTCGAAATGGACGGATTCGAAGCCAACGAGGGGGTTATCCTTATCGCCGCCACCAACCGGCCCGACGTGCTGGATCCCGCGCTGCTTCGCCCGGGACGCTTCGACCGCAGGGTCGTGGTTCACCGCCCCGACGTCAAAGGGAGAGAGGGGATTTTATCGGTGCATACCCGCAAGGTTCCGTTGGCCGCGGATGTGGATATCAGCATCTTGGCCAGAGGGACCCCGGGATTCGCGGGGGCGGACCTGGAGAACCTGGTCAACGAGGCGGCGCTTTTGGCGGCTCGCGGCAACAAAGAGAAGGTGGATATGCGCGACTTCGAGCTCGCCAAGGACAAGGTGATGATGGGTTCCGAGCGCAAGAGTATGATCATCAGCGATGAGGAAAAGCGCATCACCGCTTACCACGAGGCCGGCCACGCCCTGGTTGCCAAGCTTCTCCCCGGGACCGATCCGATCCACAAGGTCACGATCATCCCGCGCGGGATGGCGCTCGGGTTGACCCAGCAGCTGCCGATCGACGAGAAGCACACCTATCCGAGGGAGTATCTGCTTAATAATCTCACGATCCTCTTCGGCGGGCGTGTGGCGGAAGAGTTGGTCCTGAAGAATATGACGACGGGAGCGGGCAACGACATTGAAAAGGCCACAGAACTCGCGCACCGGATGGTTTGCGAGTGGGGGATGAGTGAAAAGTTGGGGCCGATGACGTTTGGCAAGAAAGAGGAACAGATCTTTCTCGGGAGAGATTTTACCCAACAGCAGGACTATTCCGAGAGCACCGCTGTGGAGATCGACGCCGAGGTCCGACATATTATCCTAGAGTGCTATCAGCGGGCAAATGGCATCCTCAGCAATAATCTCCATCTCCTTCATAAGATTGCGGAGAAACTTCTCGAGAAGGAGGTTCTGGACGGTTCGGAGATTGATGCCTTGGTGCAGGAGTTTGGCGGCAACGGCGGGGATCCGCTCGCGCCTTTGGCCGTCACGGCTCATGCCTGATTGAACCCTCCGCAGGATCTCCCAGCCCTCCAGATTTTCATCCCGCAGCTCCACCATCGATCGCCGGTGGTGTGAGGGCAAGGTCCCTCACGGGGGCATGTTGGGTCGAGGATAGAAGATTGAGAATGGAGAATCGCGATCCTCGATTCTCGGTTTTGGCTCGCTAAAGGTTGTCGGCCTACGTTGAGATCTGCTGAACCATTATGAGTAGTTCCAATGTTTCCGCTTCACAAGAGTGTTGGATTCTCGCGACGCGCAGGGGAGAGATCAACATGCTGCGGCGGACCGCCCTGATGGGGGTCGTGAACGTTACCCCGGATTCTTTCTCAGACGGGGGAAGATACTTCGAGCCGGCTCAAGCGATCTCCCACGGGGTGAAGCTGGTGGAGGAAGGAGCCGATATTATCGACGTCGGGGGCGAGTCTACGCGGCCCGGGGCGCGGCCGGTATCCGGCCGGGAAGAGGTGGAGCGCGTCATTCCCGTCATCCGCGGGCTGCGTCGTGAGTTATCGGCGCCCATTTCCGTGGACACTTATAAGGCTGACGTTGCCAAGGCCGCTCTGGATGCGGGGGCGGACATGGTCAACGACATAAGCGCGCTGAGGTTTGATCCGGCCATGGCCCCGCTGATTGCGGCGGAGAAGGTGCCGGTAGTTCTGATGCACATGCGGGGCACCCCTCGGACTATGCAGCGGCGGCCCCATTATCGGGACGTGGTGGAGGAGGTGAGGGAGTTTCTGCGGGATCGGATCCGCTTTGCCGTGCAGGCCGGCGTGGATTTGGAGCGGATCATCGTCGATCCGGGAATCGGCTTCGGCAAAGAGCTGGAGCACAATCTGGCGCTGCTGCGCGCGCTGCCGGCGCTCGCGGACTTGGGCAGGCCGGTCCTGGTGGGTCCGTCGCGCAAGACCTTCATCGGCAAGATTCTCGACGTCGGTCCGGAAGAGCGGCTCGAAGGAAGCCTGGCGGCGGCCGTGGCGGCGGTGCTGGGCGGCGCCAGCGTGATCCGAACGCATGACGTCAAGGAGGCCCGAAGGGCCATTCGCGTCGCCGACGCGATGCGCTTCGGGGGCGCCTCACCCCTCACCCCTCACGCCTCACCGGTAAGGGGTAAGGGGTAAGGGGACAGACATGTTTGAGATTTTCACTCAGCTCCGCTGGCAAGATGCTCTCGACATCGGCATCATCGCTTTCGTCGTCTACCGGCTGATTCACATGATCCGGGGAACTCGGGCGATGCAAATGATTATCGGCCTGGTCGTGGTCCTCCTCGCCTACGTGACGTCGCAGATGCTCGGGCTCTTCACCCTGACCTGGATGCTGGATAATTTTTTGGGCTCTATCATTCTGGTTATCATCGTGATTTTTCAGAGCGATATCCGGCGGGCCCTGACACAGGTGGGCACGGCGCCTCTTTTCGGCGGCACGGATCGGATCGAGCGCGGGCAGGTGCTCGAGGAGGTTACGAAGGCGGTGGTGGCGCTGGCGAGCAAGCGAATCGGCGCCTTGATCGTGCTCGAAAGGGAAGTGGGGTTGAACGAATACATCGAGGTCGGCACGCGTCTGGACGCCCGCGTCACCAGAGAGCTGGTGGAGAGCGTCTTTATGCCGCACTCGCCGATGCATGACGGCGCCCTGGTGATCCAAAAGGGAAGGGCCACGGCGGCGCGCTGTTTTTTACCCTTGAGCGTGGATCCGAACCTGAGCAGGGCGCTTGGGACTCGCCACCGCGCGGCGGTGGGGCTCACCGAGGAGACCGACGCGGCGGCGATCGTCATCTCGGAGGAGCAGGGCAGCATCTCTCTCGTGGTGGAGGGAAGGGTGACTCACGACTTGGACGGTCCCCAAATGCGCAGCTCCCTGGAGAAGCTTTTCGGCTCATGAGATACGCCAGATACGCCTGGGAAACAGTCGTCGCGCTGGCGAGCAGTGATCTTGGTCTCAAGCTCTTCTCGCTGGTTTTTGCGTTCGGGCTCTGGCTGTTCGTCAACGCCGGACAAAAGGCGTCGGAAAGGTCTGTCGAGGCGCCGCTGGAGTTCCGCAATATTCCGTCGGACTTGATGGTCAGCGGTCCGGGGGCCGGACCGGTCGAGGTGCGCGTCATGGGTCCTCCAGCCCTCCTTTCTACCCTGGACCCCGATTATATGAAAGTC
This sequence comes from Deltaproteobacteria bacterium, assembly GCA_016184235.1. Classification (GTDB taxonomy): domain Bacteria; phylum Desulfobacterota; class Binatia; order UBA9968; family UBA9968; genus UBA9968. The sequence continues at coordinate 10,228 of JACPDC010000097.1, forward strand.
GTGCTCGATCTGGAGGGGGCGCGGCCCGGGACTTCGACTTTTCGTCTGAGTCCGGATTTTTTTAATCCTCCCCGGGGCGTGCGCATCACGCGAATCAGCCCGTCGGTCGTCAATCTCAAGCTGGAGTCGGTTGCGGTCCGTTCTCTTCCGGTGACTCTCCGCCTCGGCACGAAGCTGCCTTTCGGCTACAAGGTCGCCCGCGCGAGCGTCAACCCGGAAACCGTCAGGGTTCGGGGTCCGGCCAACGAGGTCAACCGGATGACCTCCATAGAGACTGTGCCGATCGATCTTGAAGCCGGGCGGGGGCAGATAACTCGCGAGGTGCGCCTCAGCTCATCGGGGCCCGCCTTTTCATTTCTCCCGGAGCGGGTGACTGTCTCGGTCCTGCTGGAAGAAGAGTCGATGACGCGGGAATTTCAGCGGGTGGAGGTAAAGGCCAAAAATATTGCAGGGAGCTATAGCGTGAACCCGCGCCGGGTGTATCTGCGATTGTCGGGCCCTAAGCGCATTGTCAGTCCGCTCCAACTCGGAGCAGACCAGGCCTATTTGGATCTCAAGGGGTTGGAGCCTGGAAACCACACGGTCACGTTGAGTCTAAAGTTGCCGCCGGAAGTTAAAGTGCTCGAGCAGAAGCCGGACCGTTTTCGCGTGAAGATCTCCGGCGTTGAGAAATAGATCGATGGAGGAATGAGGAAAAATGGGTACGTCATCGCCGGGAAAGAAAAATCACCAGAGGCACCTATTCGGGACCGACGGTATTCGGGGCGTCGCCAACCTGGAGCCGATGACCTCTGAGATGGCCCTGAAGCTGGGGCGGGCGGTTGCCACCGTGCTGCGCGAGCCGATTTTTCACTCCGCAAGCCTA